>CAMWQV010000043.1 GCA_947176425.1 uncultured Clostridia bacterium | reverse complement strand
GGCTTCAATAATATTGTACATATGGTGCAGGCCGCAGACGACGGTCAGGGGATAGATCGCGCCCATAACCAGGGAACCGATGCCGAAGCCGACTGTAATCAGCTGCTGGGCGAAATTGAGGACGTAAGTCTCCGCAGTGGAGAAAATCGGCCCAATAATGGTAAAGGTCAGGAATACGGTAGTCAGTACTGTAACAAGAGGCGTAACGAACAAATCGATAGTTTCCGGTACGATTTTATGCAGTCTTTTTTCGAGAAAACACATAAACCAGACTGCGATAATGACCGGGATGACGTGGCCCTGATAGCCCACCTGCTGCACATTAAAAAACAGCAGATGCCAAGTGGGGATTGTCTCCATCCCGGCCACAGACCAGGCGTTGATGAGGCTGGAATGGATCATGCACAGGCCCACAACGCCGCCTAAAAAGATATTTCCGCCGAACACACGCGCCGCGCTGATGGCGATCAACACCGGCAGATAGGCGAAAGCGGTGGCAGAAACCAGGTCTAAGAAACCGTACCAGTCAGAACCGGCGAAACTGGGAATCGCATGGCCCAAAGCTTCCACCAGGCCCATCATCAGACCAGAGGCCACGATAGCGGGGAGAATGGGGACGAACACATCGCCTAACGCTTTGACCATCCGCTGGGGCAGGGGCTGATTTTGGGCGGCGGCAGCTTTGACTTCATCTTTTGTCGCGGCGGTCATACCGGTAACGGCTAAGAACTCGTCATATACTTTATTGACGACGCCGGTGCCGATAATAAGCTGAAGCTGACCGTTGGAGCTGAACACGCCTTTGACACCATCGACATTTTCCAGGGCTTTCATATCGATCTTACTGTTGTCCACTGTAACGAGTCGGAGCCGCGTAGCGCAATGCGCCGCACTGACCAGATTTTCGCGCCCGCCGAGATGACTGTAAATCTCCCGGGCACATTTTGCATAATCCATTGCCATAGTATCTTCCTCCTAAATAAGCATGTCAAGTTGTTTATGAAATCGATTTCTTACCACGCATGAAATTATAACGCCGTGTTCTCACCTTGTAAATAGGCATACCCTCCAAACTTATCCAAAATTTTTTGTGCAAATTAATGAAAACGATTTCATTGTTTATATGAAACTGCGGCGGCAGGATTTTATGGGGGCTTGCCGCCGCAGTTGGTTTGTATTGACCTGTCGTTTATTTCAGAACAGTGGATTCGTTTTCTATAATAGTATACCCTAATTTTACTTCTTTAACCGGTATATTATCTTTTTCCATTTGGTCCAGCAGTAATTTAGCCGCTTCTTCGCCGCTTTCCTCGTAAAAATAACGGACGGTCGTGATTGTGGGCGCGGTTACACTGCTGATATCCGCCGCGCCGTGTCCTGTCAGCAGCATCTGCCGGGGCACCTGAATATTTTTGCTTTTCAGGTATTGCAGCGCCCCGACTGCAATTCGGTCCGTGGTGCAGATCAGGGCGTCCAATGTTCCATACGCCTCCAGAAGTTCCTGCGCCTTTTCGCGTCCGGAAGAAATGGTAAATTCCGCAATCACAGTATGTTCCGCCTGTGCCGGCAGTCCGGCATCTTTTACCGCATCACAATAAGCGCGCCGCCGTTCCTGTCCCACCGCCCGGTCCTGCGCCAGCGCGCCGATGTAGCCTAATTTGCAGCAGCCTTTTTGCAGGATCAAATTCGTCAGATCATAGAAAGCGTGGTAATCGTCATGGTAAACGCAGGGGATTCCGGCTAACTGCTGTCCGACAACGACAATAGGAGCTTTGCGTTTTTTGATAACGCTCATATGTTTTTGTGTCAATACGGTCGCAATAAGAATCACGCCGTCCACATGCTGGTGATCGAATATTTCCAGATATTCTAATTCTTTATCGGGATTATTATGGGTATCGGCCAGCAGGATCTGAAACCCCCGCGCCTCTAAAACAGAGTCGATCCCCGCCATCACATTGCTGACGGAATAGGAATCAATCCTGGGCAGGATGACGCCGATTGTTTTCGTTTTGCGGGTACGCAGGATCTGCGCCTGAATCGAGGGCCGGTAACCGGTTTCCTCAATCACTTTCCGGATCGCCTCCCTCTTTTCTTCCGACAGATACCCGTGGTTGAGATAGCGGGACACCGCGGCATTGGATACTCCGGCCAGCTCCGCGATTTCAGAAATATTCATGTCATTATCACCTCTGCGTTGTAATCATTTTCAGATTATAGCATATTCGGCCTGAATTTACCAGCAATATTGCGTGATTTGGCATATCTGTCAAAAAACACCGCTCAGGCAAGAGAAAATCGTAGCGTTTCGCCTGCTTGCGGACAGAGTGTTTTTGTGATAATATCTCCATATGAAATGGATTTCATTCAAATGATACGGGAGGTTTGGACATGCGCAAGCTGATTTTTCTGGATATTGACGGAACTCTGGTGGAACCGGGAACCAACGTACCGCCCGCGTCCGCTTTAGACGCTGTCCGCAAGGCGCAGAAAAACGGGCATAAAGTCTTTCTCTGCTCCGGACGGAATTATGGTATGCTCTCCCCGCTGCTGCAATACAGTTTTGACGGACTGGCCGCCAGCGCCGGAGGATATATCAAATATGAAGATACCGTAGTGTATGACTGCCCGATGACAGCGCGGCAGCAGGAAAAAGCTATGGAAATCCTTCAGGAAAACGGAATATACCGCACTGTAGAATGCAAAATCAACTCCTATACAGATGAAGGATTCAAAAATTTCCTGAAAGAGAGCGGCGGCAATAACAGTGAGCTGCTGCGCTGGCGGGAACAGCTGGAAAACAGTCTGGGTATCCGTCCCATGTCGGAATATCAGGGAGAAGCCATTTATAAGATCATATTCATGAGCCCCGACGCCCAGCGGCTGAAACAACCGATGGAAGCCTTGGAAACAGATTTTCAGTTCTGTATGCAGGGCGCGGACCAGTACGGCATCGTGAACGGAGAACTGATCAACAGACAGTTCAATAAAGGGCTTGCGATTCAGCGGCTGTGCGAATATCTGCAAGTACCGCTGTCCGATACCATCGCGTTCGGCGACAGCATGAACGATCTGGAAATGCTGGAGACGGCGGCTCTGGGCATCTGCATGGGCAACGGCAGCGAAAATTTGCAGAAGGCCGCTGATGAGGTCTGTCCGCCGCTGCTGGAGGACGGATTGTATAAAGCTTTTGCCGCCCATAATCTGCTGTAAAGATAATAGAACCCCTCGCGGTTACAGATTTCCGCGAGGGATTTTTTATGATTCCGCAACGGTCATGGATTCAGCCAATTCGAGTCCGGGATTGTGCTTGAGCAGGTAGCCTACCGGCCACTCGCCCGCATACGCGATCAGATGATGGTCCCGGAAGTCCTCCAGCAGCGCCGCGTCCGCACACAAGGTCAGGTCCTTCGGCTCCACGGGACTGGACGCAATCAGCCGCAGGTGGTCGTAGGGCAGGCCGTTCATCCGCAGCTCCACGCCGTACTCACTGCGCATACGGTACTGGAACACATCGAATTGCAGCGTACCCACAACGCCCACAACAACCTCTTCCATACCGGCATAGGGGATTTTGAAAATCTGAATTGCGCCTTCCTGGGCAATCTGTTCAGTCCCCTTGATAAACTGCTTGCGTTTCATGGTATCCATGTGGCTGACCCGCATAAAATGTTCCGGTTCAAATGTTGGGATACCCAGGAATTTGAATTTTTTCCCCGGAACCGTCACCGTATCGCCGATGGAGAACATCCCCGGATCGAACACGCCGATAATATCTCCGGCATACGCTTCCTCAATAATCTCCCGTTCCGCGGCGAGCATCTGCTGGGGCTGGCTGAGGCGCATTTTCTTCCCGCTCTGCATATGGAGAACCTCCGCCTCCCGCTGGAACCTGCCGGAACAGACCCGCATGAAAGCGATCCGGTCCCGGTGCGCTTTATTCATATTCGCCTGAATTTTGAACACAAAAGCGGAAAAATCAGGGGAAAACGCGTCAATCTCCCCGCTGTCAGACATCCGGTTCAGCGGAGGAGTAGTCATGCGGAGAAATTCCTCCAGAAACGGTTCAACGCCGAAATTCGTCAAAGCGGAACCGAAAAAGACCGGGCTGAGCGTCCCGGCCCGCACGGCCTGCAAGTCAAAATCCCGGCCCGCGCCCAGCAGTTCAACGTCATCCCGCAGTGCCTGCCAGCGGTTTTCGCCTATAGCTTCCCCGACAGCGGGGTCGTCCAGCCGCACTTCCACAGACTCCGCTTTTTTTCCGTGACCCGCGCCGGAAAAAAAGAGAATCCGCTCCTTTTCCCGGTCATAGACGCCCTGAAACTCCTTCCCGCAGCCGATGGGCCAGTTGACGGCATAGGTGTCAATCCCCAGCTCCCGCTCCACTTCTTCGCACAGGGAGAGGGGATCTTTTGTCTCCCGGTCCATCTTATTGATAAACGTAAAAATCGGGATATGCCGCATGGCGCAGACGCGGAACAGTTTTCTGGTCTGCGGCTCTACGCCCTTCGCACCGTCGATGACCATGACGGCGGAATCCGCAGCCATTAACGTCCGATAGGTGTCCTCCGAAAAATCCTGGTGGCCCGGCGTATCCAGGATATTGACGCAGAACCCGCCGTGCTGGAACTGCATCACAGAGGATGTGACAGAAATCCCCCTCTGCCGCTCAATCTCCATCCAGTCGGAAGTGGCGGCGCGGGCGCGTTTGCCCTTGACCTCGCCGGCCTGCGCAATCGCTCCGCCATAGAGCAGAAATTTTTCGGTCAATGTCGTTTTTCCGGCGTCAGGATGGGAGATGATCGCGAACGTCCTGCGCCGGGTAATTTCTTCTTGCAGGGCAGACATAAACTGTGCCTCCTTAGTAAAAAATATATATTGGGTGTCACTTTACCACAATTTTTCCGGTTTTGCAAGGGGGCACACGGTTTTTCAATTAGTAATCAAATCACAAAATGCCTGTATTTCATCAATTCGGCCAGCAACCGCTTCTTTGTATTCTATAGAACACAATCCCAAATGGCCGCTCGCTTCTATTTCCAAATGTCCGTAAAAATGTTCTATACTCCCAATTATCTTTTCACATTCTGGCATACTGGGGCCAGTTCTTAAAGCAATCGTGTATCCTCTCTTCCCACTTGAAACAGCTGCATGTGGTTCGTGTGTGTTACACCAAGGCGTACATCTATCTATAAATACCTTGAATTGTCCGGGAATATCCGCCCAATATGATGGTGAAACGGAAACGATTCTATCTGCCCATTCATATTGCTCCATAATTTTTTTCACATCATCTTCTTGAAAACATTCTGCTGTTTTGTGGCATCTTCGACACCCTTTGCAATATTTCACCTCATAATCATCTATGCACAGAGTTTTAACATTGTTTCCATCATTTACATACTGGCTTACCAGTTTGACGATTTCAGCAGTCGCGCCATTTTTTACGGGGCTGCAATTAATAACCAAAATGTTCATATATCCCCTACCTTTCCAAGTTCCGATTTGACGGTTTCTCCCCTTTTGTGCTGATAAATGCCTTATCATATTCAATCATTCCGTTTAGATTCGCTTTGCTCCCGCTGAAGCATACTATCATAAAATTTTCGTCTTCAACTTCAAACGGCGCTTTCACCCCATATTGACTTGCCGGAACATAATCTGCTGGCTGCTCTTGGCTGATATACAAAATATCTGCCTCCATAAATTCGATCTGCTGCTCATTATATCACAGCTGATTCAGCATAAATTGCTTTATTATATCATCTGACAGAAAACCAGTCAATGCTTGACAATGGATTCCAAATCATATAGTATCTTTTTGCAAATATACAGAAACATAAAGGAGGTCCCCACATGAAATTCAGCAAAATGCCCTATGTACGGCCCGACCTGGACGCCCTGAAAGAGCAGACTGCCTCGATTCTGCGCAGAATCGAGACGGCGCAGTCCCCGCAGGAGCAGATCGACGCCTATTTGCAGTTTGAAGCCCGGAATAAAGAGACGGATACCGCCTGTTCCCTGGCCTACGCACGCCATACGATTAATACGAAAGATGAGTTTTATGACAAGGAAAACGACTATCTGGACGAGATCAGCCCCGCCCTTCAGGAAATGAGCCAAAAAATTCATCTGGCTCTCCTGCATTCTCCCTTCCGGACGGAACTGGAGGCGCGTTTTGGGAAGCTGTTCTTTACCAATATGGAAATCCGTGTCCGTACCGTCAGCCCCGCCATTATGGAGCTGATGCAGGAAGAAAACCGCCTGCAAAGCGAGTATCAGAACCTGTACGCCTCGGCGCTGGCGGAGTGGCAGGGCGAACTGCTGCCGCTGCCCAAACTGCTGCCCTTCAAAGAGAGTACGGACCGGACAATCCGCAGAGCCGCGTATGAGGCGGAGGGCCGCTGGTTTGACAGTCATCAGGAAGAATTGGACAGTCTCTTTGAGCGGCTGGTCCGGTGCCGCACCGCGCAGGGCAGGGCGATGGGCTATGAGAACTATCTGCCGCTGGGATACGACCGGATGAACCGCAACTGCTACGGTCCGAAGGAAGTCGCCGCGTTCCGGGAGCAGATCGCCCGGGAGATTACGCCGCTTGCCGCCAAAGTTAAGCAGGCCCAGCAGAAACGGCTCGGACTGGACAGACTGACATTATATGATGATCTGCTCCGCTTCCCCGACGGAAACTCGGTCCCCCAGGGAACGGCGGACGACATTCTTTCTGCCGGACGGGAAATGTATCATGCCCTCAGTCCGGAGACGGCGGAGTTTGTGGATTTTCTCTATGACAACGAGCTTCTTGACGTACTCAGCAGGGAAGGCAAGGCCCCCGGCGGGTACTGCTCTGATTTCGCGCTCTATCAGGCGCCGTTTATTTTCGCCAATTTCAGCGGGACCAGCGACGATGTGGACACGCTGACACATGAGGCGGGCCACGCCTTCGCAGGCTACCGCGCCGCCCGCAAAAATTACCTGTCCGCCCAAATCAGCCCCACGATGGAAGCCTGTGAAGTTCACTCCATGTCCATGGAATTTCTCACCGCGCCGTGGCATGAAAAATTCTTCGGCCCCCTGACGCGGATATATGAGATTGAACACTGCGAGACCTCCTTCACGTTTCTCCCTTACGGCTGCATGGTGGACGAGTACCAGCACCGTGTCTATGAAAATCCGGATATGACGCCCCTCCAGCGCAACGAAACCTGGCTGGAGCTGGAGCAAAAATACCGCCCGTGGATCAACCACGACAGCCTGCCGTTTTACAGCCGCGGCGCGGGCTGGCAGCGGCAGCTCCATATCTATCTCTATCCGCTCTACTATATCGACTACTGTATGGCCCAGACGGTCGCGTTTCAATTCTGGCTGTCCTCCCTGCAAGATCAGGCGGGAACATGGAAAAAATATCTCCGTTTTGCGGACGCGGGCGGTACCATGACCTTTGAACAGCTGGTAAACGGGGCCGGTCTGAAACTGCCCTACGCCCCCGGCTGTCTGAAAGAAACCGGCGCGGCTGTTTCGGCCTGGCTCGGCCTGTGACAGCCTCTGCCGGCTGAAATCGTTTGCTTACCGGATATTTTTAAGTGAAATTGTACTATTTATTATCTTATCCTGCATAAAAAAATTATAGGCAAAGGTATTGAAACCAGTCGGCTTTTGTGGTACCTTATATCCGTGTCAATCGGCATATACTTGCAGGAAAAGACAAAATGTAAGAAAATCCCCTGCTGAGAAATTTTCCAACATAAAAATACGCCTGTATACGGCCCCGGCCGCGGCTGGGGAGGGGGTGAAAAATGGCAGAGAAAAAAGTAATCGGGATCATCGGCGGTATGGGGCCTCTCGCTACCGTCGATTTGTTCCGAAAGATCGTCGCGCATACCAAGGCGGACTGTGACCAAGAGCATCTGCGGGTCCTGATTGACAATGACCCCAGCATCCCGGACCGAACCGCCGCGCTGCTGTCCGGCGGAGAAAGCCCTGTGCCGAAACTGACCGCCGCCGCACAAAAATTACAGCACAGCGGCGCAGACCTGCTGGCGATCCCCTGCAACACCTCCCACTGCTTCTATGACGCGGTACAGGCCGCAGTGGATATCCCGATTCTCCACATGATCCGTATCACGGCACAGGCCCTGCAAAGCCGGAAAATCAGACAGGCAGGGCTGCTGGCGACCAGCGGGACCGTGCAGGCCGGAATCTACCAAAGAATTTTTGCCGGTACGGATATCTGTCTGCTCACCCCCGGCGAGTCCGGACAGCAGGTGATCATGGACGCAATCTATCGGATTAAATCCGGGAGCCTCTTCATTGATCGATCCGGTTTTCGGAAGGTCATGGACGAAATGCTGCGGCAGGGTGCGGAAACATTGATTCTGGGCTGTACAGAGCTGCCCCTGCTGCCGGATGTTGGCGGGCCTGGTTTTACTGACCCAACTCTGGAGTTAGCTTTGGAAGCCGTCCGTTTAGCTGGCGGAGAGGCGATCTGACGGATCATTTACAGAATGTTCATGTATTTGAATATAGTACAGATGCTTTTTTTATGTAATTTTACATCGAAAAAAATATGAGGAGGAATCCTACAATGCGCAAGATCCGATGGGCTTCCGTCTGCCTGTCCCTGCTTCTGCTTCTGACCATGACCGCCTGCAAAGGCCCTGACAGTCAGGAAGAAGAACCGGATAGCCCGGTGGAAGACCAGGAAAATACCAATGTCTCAATCCCGGAAGTACCGGACGAACCGGATGAATCAGAGGAATCAGAGGGACCGGACAATATGTTAACAGAGGGTGACGGCGGTTTCCCTGAAGTTCCGGAAGTTCCGGAAGTCCCAGAAATTCCGGAAGAAAATTCGGAAGGCGCACCCGCGCCTGCGACAGTTGCCGCAAGAGTCTCCACCGATCAGTATTCTGAAGAAGCCCTTAACCAGCTGGTCTCTGATGTGCTGGGCAATATCATAACCGATAATATGACCAAGCTGGAACAGGCAAAAGCGATTTATACGTATACCCGCGGCCATGTGCGTTATACCGGAACTTCGGACAAGTCCGACTGGCAGCAGGGCGCGTATACCGGCATTCATGACAAAGAGGGCGACTGCTTCACCTATTACGCCGTTGCCCGCGCTCTGCTGACCGAGGCCGGGATCGACAATCTGACAGTCACGCGGCAGGGCGGCCCCACCAGCCACTATTGGAATCTGGTCAACTGCGGGGACGGCTGGTATCATTTCGACGCGACGCCCCGCAGCAGTAAAATGCCCGCCTTTGACAGCTTTATGTTTACCGACCAGCAGGCCGCCGATTATACGGCAAAGGCAGGACGCAGCTATTACAGTTTTGACGGCTCTCTGCTTCCGGACCGCGCCGGAGGT
>CAMWQV010000042.1 GCA_947176425.1 uncultured Clostridia bacterium | reverse complement strand
GCCGTGGCAGGGGTGGCCCGGTGGCCAGTCGGGGGGCGCATGTGCGACTTCATTTTTCGTGCTGGGGATCTGCGTCATCATGCGTTCATAGGGACTGTCAGTAAACCGCATCACATATCATCCCCATAGCCGTCCGGGTAATCCGGCTCATCCGGTTCGTCCGGCTCACCATAATGGGTGCGCTCCGGTCTGGCGGCAGGCAGATCGTCCTCGTTGACAGTCTCCTCCTCTTCCGCTCCGGTCAGTTCGTCAAAATCTTCCGCATCGTCCAGCTCTTTCCTGGGCTTATAGATTTTCAGGTAATATCCAGCGCCGCCCACCGCCAGCACCGCGAGAGCGATCAGCAATATTGTAGAATTGTCCGGTGTCTCCTTCTTCGCTTCCGGCTGATCGCCGGTTGCGGGGGCAACGCCGGTACAATCCTTATAGGCCAGGACGCAGACCGGACAGCCGGTGTTGACCTCGCCGGGTGCGCACTTTTCCTTACAGGAACATACCGGAACAGGTTCCGGTACAGCCGATTCAGACGGCTGTTCCGTGTCTTTCTCCGCCAACGCCATCAGGTCAGATTCCGTCACCGCGTTCAGGAAATAGACGTTATCGCTGTCACGCTCATTGTCAATAATCAGATAAAAGATGTTTTCACTGGGCGTGGTGATGGTATAAAACTCCTTGCCGTCCTCTCCAATGACATGATCTACCACGGTCCCCTGCCCATCCGGGGTCAGAGCGGCGCTGGCGGGAGTAGCCGCAGCTTCGCCGGATGCCCCGTCCGCGTCTGTACCGGTTCCAGTGGGCTTGTCAGTGGATGTACCGTCAGTGGTATCCTCAGCAGCAGCACCGGCAGCGGCATCGTCTGATTTGTCCGCTGCCGTCTCCGTGTTCTCCGTATCATAGGAAAGGCCGGAGAGTGAAATAAACTTGGATTTTTCATGGGCCATTCCGTCCATACCGACAACACGAACAAAGACAATGCAGCTTTCCTCAACCTTCTGCGTTGTGCGGTACTCGTTCCCCTTTTTCTCTGTTTTCTCCAGTTCCTTTGTGATATCGCGCCACTTTCCCTTTTCCCCGCAGCGCACATGGGCAAGCTGGAAACCGTCCCCCGTGTTGTCCGTGACGCTTATTTCCGCTGCGGCAGCCTGTCCCTCCGCCTTTGCGGGCGGCGTGATAAGGATAGTGAAGTCCGCCGGATTTTCTTCGGCGTCCCCGCCGTCTGCATAGGCCATGCCGGTCAACGGCAGGACCGTCAGAAACACGCACAGCAGCAGCGCAGCCATGCGGCCCAGTAGTTTAGCTTTCAAGTTCCTTTTCCTCCTGTTCCGAATTTACAGCAGGCGGCTTCTTTGCCGACGCCGCCTGAATCATATCCAGCAGGCCGCGCAGTTCCTCCGGCGTAGTGGCTACGCCGCGTACCGCCTGCAAAATCACATTGTTTTCATGCTCGACAATCTGCCGTTCAATCTCCCTGACACGGGCCTGCCAGTGACTGGCTTTTTTCTTCGCCTGTGCAAGCTCCGCCTCCAGTTTTTCCGCCTTCAATTTATCACTTCGCACTTTTTCCGCCCCCAATTCTGCCGGGTATGTAATCCGCAAAGTTTTCAACGGTATTGAAAATACGCTTGTTGTTCACCCAACGCTGGAGCTGGCGTGTGACGGGCGGGGCGTTGGGCCGGTCGTAGACCATCACATAGGGGTCAAAGCCCATGCCCCGCAGCGTCTCCACACGGTACAGGTCCTGCTCATGAGTGCTGCTGTAGTTGGTCAGCACATAGACGCGCCGCCTGTAGCTGCTTTTGAGATTGGTCAGTTCCAGGAAGCGACGGAAATAGCCGGTCAGGTCCTCGTTGGGGTTATCCCAGGCAAAATGTATGGCCTTCGTCCGAACCCTGTTCAGCAGGGCCACATTATCCGGGGTAATCAGGCGAACATCCAAGCCCTGCGAAAAATCCACCCATGCGCGGCTCTCCGCCAACTGCAAAATCAGATTTTCATGGTCGGGACAGGCCAGCAAATTCGCGTCCATCAGCTTAATTTCCTTTTGTCCATCCCAAAATTCAGAGAGGTCAGCCACCTTGACACTCTGTTTCCCCTCTTTGCCTGACACCAGACAAAATCCGCAGCATCGGGGACAGCCACGGCTCAGAAAACCATAAGCGGTGCCGGAAAACTGCGGATAAATGCTGTAATCTGGATAAATATGCTCTATTTCGTCCGGGAGGTTGGGTCCGGGGCCGTAGCCTGTACCGCCCCGGATAACCTCACCGGCGTTGACAATATTGGGACCGTCGCGGGAATAGGTGTCGTCAAACACCCGGCTCATATAAACACGGTCATACCAGATATCCGGCTTCCACCACTCCACATGATCGCCCCGCTTTTTATGATAAGCGGACAGCTTCATCAGGCAGAGGTTCGGCCAGCGGTGGGAATCCACCTCCACTAAAGATACGTTCACTTATGGCCTCCATTTCTTCAAAAAATCACGGTAAACGACAAAATCCGTAAAAGTGCTTTGTCCAATAGGGATTGCTGAGATTGGCATAGGCAATCGGATTGCCGCAGTGAATAAAGCGCCCCTCACCCACATAGATACCCACATGAGTGGGACCAGGGAGCGGCGCGTCATAGGTGCCGATGAACAGCACCAGATCGCCGGGTCTGGCGTTCTCGCTGGATACCGGAGTGCAGATGCTTTGCAGCCCCAACACGCCCAGCCGTCCTACGTTCCAGCCGCTGTGATTGATAACCCAGCTGACGAAACCGGAGCAGTCAAAACCGGTGGACGGTGAAGAACCGCCCCATACATAGGGCCGTCCCAGGTATTTCTCAGCTTCCTGCATCATGGCTTCAAAGGTCTGATCTCCCAGCGGTTCGCCGGAGTAGTCCGGGATAACGGGTCCGCCCGGTGTGCCGGGAAGCGCGCTGCCGCTGCCATCGTCGCCATTGTCTACGAAATAGTACGGATTCAGGTATTCGCCGTTGAGCATGACCTCCAGGTGCAGGTGTGGACCGGTACTCTGCCCGGTGCTGCCCACAGCGGCGATCACATCCCCGCGCTTGACCTCCTGCCCCGCGCTGACGGAAAGGCTGGAGCAGTGGGCGTACCTGGATTGATACCCGTTATCATCCTCGATCACCACGCACAGGCCGTAACCTCCCGCGTCTCCTGCCGACACCACGCGCCCGTCCTGAATGGCTTTAATGGGGGTTCCCTGGGCAACGGCAATATCAACGCCGCGATGCAGATTCTTTTCCCCGCTGATAGGGTGTACCCGGTAGCCGTAGCCGCTGGATACATAGTTCAGCCATGCAAAATCGAAGGGATTGCTGTATGCCTGCCGGTTGCCGTAGGTCTGCATATAGACCTGATACCGGTCAACTTCCTCACTGGACGGCAGACTTTCCGCGATAATATCCACCATTCTCCGCACAGTCAGAGTGGTTATCAGGATTCTCCTGCCCTCCTCATCCTCTTCTTCTGTCCGCGTCAGCACATATTTCTCATGGAACAGCCGCTCAATTTCCGCCTGCACGTCGCTGAAAGTAAAGGCGTTGTAGGCGGTGGAAAGATAGGCCATCAATTCATAGGGGTTATGGCTGATTTCCCCGATATCATAGCGGTACTCATCATAGCCGGGGAAGTTGGTTTCCGTGCTGTCGATGTCCATCTGCAAATCTGTTTCCAGTTCCGTAAAATAGAGATCGCTGTTGGTGATATCCTCCTTATTGGCGAGGTAGGTAGCGGAGAGAAACGAGGACTGAATGCCAGAAAGCATAGCGGTACAGGAAGTCAGACCAGAAGCGAGAAACACGATTATCACAGCAATCAGCGACACGATCAGCAGCGTGGCCCGGTGAGCGGAGACATACTGCGCGACAGCCCGGATAATCTGGCCCGTAGAAGTCAGAACATTTTGGGTAAACTGCGCCGTCTCTTTCGCTTCATGTGCGGCCTGGGCGTATTTGCGTTTGATTTTCTGCTTTTGCAGCCACTTTGCCGCCGCGTGTTTCTGTTGCAGCTCCGGGTTATCCCGGAGGGCGGTCTGCCATGCAAGGTCAGCTTTTTTTGCAGTCAGGCGGCGTTCCGCTTTGCGCACTTCACGATAAGGCTTGGATTGCAGGCGGTTCTTGTTCCACCGCAGCGCACGGCCTGCTCCCTGTTCCGCAAGCAGTTCTCCCTTGTGCGCGGCTTCTACCGCCACATTTTCCCGCTCTGTTTCACGAATTTTGCTGTGAGCTTTCATTACCAGCGTTGTTTTTGCTGACCGCACCGCGCCTTGTACCGCCTGCTGGGGGAGCGGCGGCTTTGTCCCTTCTGGAATAACCTCCTCCTCAAAATTCAGACGGTGCCGTACTTTTCCGGTATCTGCGTCGCATTTCCGCTCCAGATAGACGCGGCGCTTTGTGGGCAGTTTCGACTGGGCTTTTTCCAGCTTATGCTCTGCCTGTTCCACACGGCGGGCCGCTTTGTTGTACCGTTTCTGCTGGCGGGATAATTTATCCGTATCAGAAGGCGGGTCAGTTTCGGGCGGTTCGTCCTCAAACCGGAGCTTGTTCCGCTCCGACTTGGATGCAACGGCAATCTCCGAAGTCTCCCGCTTTTCCGGTACAGTGCTGGATTCAGGAACGGCTGGTGTTGTCTCATGCTCCGGCTCAAATTGCAGCCGTCCCTTTTGCTGTTCCGGCGCAGGCGGAGGGTTCGGGCCGGTTGGCGTGTTTTGGGATTCTCCCTCTTTGGGTATGACAGCGGCAGCGGCAAACCGGACGGCCTGCCGCTGCTTGTCTGTTGTCGTGGTATCCGGCGCGGCTGATTCCGGTGCCGGTTCCGCTTCAAACCGCAGCCGTCCGCTTTTCGCGGGTGGCCGGGGCGGAAGGGATTTCTCCAGAGGCGGCGCTTCGGATTTCGGGGGCTGCGGCTTTGCAGCGTCAGCCGCAAATGGTATGGCCTGCCGCTTTTGCGCCGCTGTCCGCTGGTCCGGTGCTTCCAGTGCTGGGGGTGTTGGCGGTTTGCGTCCTGTCTCAAATTTCAGCCGGCCACCGTCAGGATACGGCGGCAAATCGGCTGGGGGGCGGGTCAGCATGGGAGCGTCGTTCCCGCTCCGCATAACCGGCGCTTCGACTGGCTTTTCCGCCGTTTCCGGTGCAACAGCTTCTGTAGGAACCTGCGCCTTTTGCTTCCCTTTTTCCGGTATTCGTGCATCTGCGGCGGAAACAGGGGCGTGAACATCAAAACGGAGCCTGCTGCGGCTTTCGGTATGCAGTCTGCCGGGTGGCTGTTCTTGCCGGTCAGACGGCGGCGTGTGCAGAGGAACATCTCCGGTACTCCGCAGGGGTTCCGGTTCTGCCTGCTCAATCATTGGCTGCTTTTTCGGCTGTTTCACATCTTGAACAGGCGCGCGTCCGGTTTCAAATTGCAGCCGCCCACGATTCTCCGTGTGCAGTCTGGATGGGTTCAGAGATTCTGTCTCTGTCCGCTCTATCTTTTCCTGCTTGGCAGTATCAGTAGGAGCTTGTGCCTGCCGCCGCTTTTTTTCTGGCTTTCGGATATCCGGTGGAGCTGTTACAGGGTGTTCTGTGTCAAATTGCAGCCGTTCGCCGCCCTCGGTTTGCAGTCTGCCAGACGGCTGTTCCTGCTGGTCTGGTGGTTGACCGGTCAAAGGAACATCACCAGCATCCCGCAGAGGTTCCGCTTCTGTCCTGTCCTCTGGTCTGACAGTATCAGCGGATAACTGCGTCCGCTGCTGCCTTTTCTTGGGCTGTGTCCTGTGTCCTGTGTCGAAACGCAGCCGTTCGTTACCCTCGATATGCAGTCTATTGGGCGGCTGGTCTGGCAGAGGAATGTCATCAGCGCCCCGCAGAGGTTCCGGCTCTGTCCTATCTTCCGGTTTGCTGGTATCAGCGGAGAATTGTGTCCGCTGCTGTTTTTTCTTGGATTGTGGCCTGTGTCCTGTATCAAACCGCAGCCGTTCGCCGCTCCTGGTTTGCAGTCTGCCAGACGGCTGTTCCTGCTGGTCTGGTGGTTGACCGGTCAAAGGAACATCACCGGTATCCCGCAGGGGTTCCGGCTCTGTCCTATCTTCCAGTTTGCTGGTATCAGCAGAGAATTGCGTCCGCTGCCGCTTTTTCCTGGCTTGCGGCTTGCGCCCTGAATCGAATTGTAGCCGTTCGCTGCCCTCGGTATGTAATCTGCCGGACGGCTGTTTCTTCCGGTCTGGCGGCTGGCCGGTCAGAGGAATATCACCGGCATCCCGCAGAGGTTCCGGCTTGTCCTCTTGCTTGCTGATATCAGCGGATAATTGCGTCCGCTGCCGCTTTTTCTTGGCTTGCGGCCTACGCCCTGCATCAAATTGCAGCCGTTCGCCGCCCTCGGTACGCAGTCTGCCGGACGGTTGTTCCTGCCGGTCAGACGGCGGTTCTGGCAGAGGAACATCATCAGCGTCCTGCAAAGGTTCCGGCTCCATATGGTCAGCTTGTTTCCGTGTATTCCCCGTGTCAAATTGCAGCCGCCCGCCCTGTTCCTGTGTTCCGGGTGGCCGGTTCTGTATGGGGGCATCACCGGCGCTGTGCAGGATGTTCGGTTCTTCCGGCTGATGATCTTCCGGTTTTGCGGCATCAGCAACAAATTTGGATACCTGCCGCTGCTTTTCCTTGCGGCTCTTTTTTCTCCGGCGGCGTTTTCCACGCTGCCCATCGTCAGCAAGCGGCGTGTCAGACGGCGGCGAAAAGACCGGCGTATCACCTGCGCCGCGCATGGACGATACGGTTTCCGGTATATCGGGAATATCCTGTTCAGGCGCGTAGGGTTCTGATACGCCTGGGATTTCCGCTGTATTAGTGGGAACAGTCTGAACAACATCCTGCTGCTGGACATACTGCGCCTGTTTGCGCCGCCTGCCCTGGGTATGCGTCCGTTCTGGACCTCGCGCCGCCTGTTCCTGGGGACGCTCATGATCGAAGGATATATCCGCTGTCCGCTGGCTGATTCGCTTTTCTCCGCCAGTGGCGCGGTTCTGCTCCACCAGACCGTCACGCCCCAGCTTTTGAACCTTCTTTGCTTTCGCCTGATATCTTTTCCTGCTCATAACGCCGCCTCCCGGCGCTTATGGTCCCGGTCCGGGGCAGGCGCAGCCTGGGCTGCTTCGGCTTTTTTCTGTGCCAGAGCCTGCCGGATGGACGGCTTCTTATCCACCGCCCGGACTTCCCGCACAGCTTCTGACAGATGCTCCAGCCGTTCCGCTGCTCCAATAGCAGACAGCGCCGAGTTGTTCATGCGGGACAGCAGACCTTCCATACCGCGCACCGGGGCAAGTACAGCCTTTTGAAACAGGCCCTCTTTCTCTGTATCTATCCGATGGGCTTGTTTCCCCACAGCGGCGCGGCCCGCATTTCTCACATGGTTTCCGGCTTCCCGCAGCTCACGGCCCATATTTTCCAGGTTGCTGACAGTATCTTTTACATCTGCTACGGACTGTTGGAGATTTTCCTGAATATTCTCCAATTTTTCTTTTATTCCGGTCACAGACGCGATCTTGTCCAATGCCAGAACGCCCCGCTCCTTAACCTCCTCCAGTACGTTTTGCGCCCATGTACAGACCGTTTCCCTCACGGAATCCATCGTTTCACGGATGTCCTGCATCCTGTTTTCCAGAGTCTCCACCATGCTTTGCAGGATGTTTTTTCTCTCCGGCTGGGCTTCCGTAACCTCGGCAAGCTGCGTTTTGACCTCTTGCAATTCCTTCAGAGCAGCGTTATACTGTTGCTCAAGACCATCCATATACCAGGACAGAAGCGATATATCCTCCGCCTGATTCTTCCGGTCGTTTTCCGCCAGCAGCTTCATCAGTTCCTGGATAGCGTCATTCCCATATAATGTCTCCACTGTCCCTTATCCCCCTTACTGCTCTGCCAGGTCCTCTGGACGGGTTGTCATGATGCCATAGAGTTCCGTATCCTTCGGGAAGTGGTCGATAAAGGGAATAATCACATTCCCGAAAAACAGCAGCCCCTCACCGGCGTTGCTGTTGGTGACATAGCTCAGCTGATGGGTGGAAATGTTGAGCTGTTTGGCTAAAATCTGCCGGTCGCCCCCCGCCTGATTCAGCATATAGATAAAGTCGGAATTTTCAAAAATGTTCGTAATTTCGCGTGAAGAGAGCAAATCCTTTACATTTTGGGTAATTCCAGTTGGGATTCCGCCCCACTTGCGAAAACGCTTCCAGATCTCTACCGTGTACGCTGCCGTCTGTTCTTCGCGCAGTAAAAGGTGCATTTCGTCTATATACAGTCTGGTGGATTTTCGGGCTTCCCGGTTCTCGCTGACACGGCCCCATACCTGGTCCTGGACCACCTGCATCCCGAATTTTTTGAGCTGCTTGCCTAACTTCTTGATGATGTAACAGACAATGCGGCTCTTGATCTCCACGTTGGTGCGGTGATTGAACACATTCAGCGAACCGGTGACATAAATTTCCAGCGCCGTAGCTATCCTCTGTGCTTCCGGTTCCGGCTGCGCCCTGAGAAGCTGGTACAGATCGCCCAGCACCGGCATCTTTTCCGGGCGCGGGTCCTGCAAATAGTCCCGGTAGACCATATGGACGCAGCGGTCAATCACGGTTTTCTCTACAGGCTCCAGGCTGGATTTGCCCCCTACAATCAGTTCGCAGAGAGACAGAATGAAGTCGCTTTTCAGCGTCAGCGGATTATCGTCCTCGGAATAATTGAGGGTCAGGTCCATCGGGTTGATAAAGTTGATAAACTGGTCAGACGCCGGGGAAATGTCGATCACCTGTCCTCCCAGCCTTTGCACCAGCGCGGAATACTCATCTTCCGGGTCGATGATGGCGATATCGTCCTGCGTAATGAGGAAAGCGTTGGTGATCTCCCGCTTGGCGGAGAAGGATTTTCCGCTGCCGGGAGTGCCGAGAATCAGTCCGTTGGGATTTTTCAGCTTCTTTCTGTCCGCCATGATTAAGTTGTTGGAAAGAGCGTTCAGGCCGTAATACAGGGCTTCTCCCTGCATAAAAAGTTCCTGTGTGGTAAACGGGACAAAGATAGCGGTACTGCTGGTGGTAAGTCCGCGCTGGATGTTGATCTGGTTCAGCCCCAGGGGGAGGGAGGACATAAGCCCCTGCTCCTGCTGATAATCCAAACGGCGCAGGGCGCAGTTGTACTTTTGGGCAATACCCGCCGCCTGGAAGATATTCGTCTCCAGCTTCTGCCGGGTGGGAGCGGTGTTCATGACCAGCATCGTTACTAGGAACATACGCTCGTTCCGGCTCTGCAAATCTTCCAACAAAGTCTTTGCTTCGTTACCAAAAGTGGTCAAATCAGATGGAATAATGTCGTAGAGTAGGAAAGGACCGCCTTACCACATTACTGCGGCAGGTCTGCCCA
>CAMWQV010000041.1 GCA_947176425.1 uncultured Clostridia bacterium | reverse complement strand
AAATCATTTCCTCCGCTCTCTGTTCATGATTTGTTCACTCGTTCAATTACCGTGGTCTGTTTTCACAGTTTATATAGAAAACCTGCTTTTTCTGTTGGTGGTTTTTCCATTCGGCATCCAGGGCTCTATGACAAGCTCGTGTCTGTGGGGGACATACTTAGTTTCACCAGCTCACCTTGTCCTTTGACTTAAACTCTGTCCATTGGGTTTCGTCGTATTCAGTAGCATCAGAGCCAATATCCCGGTTAATTAGTACCGGCAAGAGGCAGCCCCATGTTTTATCAGTGAACTCTCGCGCCCCGCTCACAGCGGTTGCCCCAGGAATCAATCAGTTCATTGCCCCGGTAAACGCAGATAATCTCGCAGTGATTGGAACAGCCGCCGCATCCGGCCTCACGGGTGTGGAACTCCATGTTCTCCACCGCAAAGTCGAATTCCCGCCGTTCGCTGCCCTTCTTCGCCAGGACCGCCACGCCTATCGCGCCCATTAAATGCCCGTTGGGGTCTACAATGACTTTGCAGCCCAGCGTCTCCTCAAACGCCGCAACAACGCCTTTGTTTTTGCTCACGCCGCCCTGGAATACCACCGGCGACACGATCTTTTTCCCCTTGCCGACGTTGTTCAGATAGTTTGCCACGACCGCATTGCAGACACCGGCGATAATATCTTCCCGCGGGTGGCCCATCTGGATTTTATGCACCAGGTCCGATTCCGCGAACACCGTGCAGCGCGCCGCAATCTGGGTCGGATGGGTGGAGCGCAGAGCGTATTCCCCGATATCCTCCACCTCAATTCCCAGACGCTTCGCCTGACTGGACAGAAACGCGCCCGTCCCCGCCGCACAGAGGGTGTTCATGGCATAATCAACCGCGACGCCGTTTTCTACCAGAATAATCTTGGAATCCTGCCCGCCGATCTCCAGAATTGTCCGCACATCGGGATAGAATGTCGTCGTACCCACCGCATGGGCAGTGATTTCGTTTTTTACCATTGTTGCGCCGGCGATAGTGCCGACAAGTTTTCGTGCGCTGCCGGTTGCGCCGGTGGCGACGATCTTATAACGCTGTTTGTCAAACTGCTGTTCCAGCAGTCCAATCAGTTTCTTGACGGCTCCGATCGGGTCGCCCTGGGTCCAAATATATTGGCTGCCGAGAAGATGATTGTCTTTATCAATAATCGCGCCTTTTGTGGAAATAGAACCCACGTCAATGCCAAGATATGCGTGTTCCAACTCAAAGTACCTTCTTTCTCATATGGATCATATCATAAAACGCTTCCAGACGGGTCATCATGCCCACGTCGCTGCTCTGGGAATCATAGGTCAGATAGAGGACCGGGATTTTATAGTCCCTGCTGATGGTCTGCAAAACCGGCATGACATCAATCTCCGGCGTACAGCCTGCCGATTTGATATGCACCAGTCCGTCAAAGCCCCGCTCCGCGCACTCCTTTGCATACCAGATATTGGCGGTTGCGGTAGGACCCATTTCGTAGGTGCAGAGGTTCTTGATCTTGACCGCCATATTTTTCTGTCCGTGGTTATGGAGAAATTGATGAGTCACGTTCATCCAGCGGTGTATCTCGACCCCCATATCCGCTAATTTCTGCTCCAGCTCCAGATTGGAAAAGGCGTCCATAACCGTATAGAACTCCCCAACAACTCCGACGCGCAGAGGACGGACGGGCCTGTTCAGGGGGACGGCCTGGAACGCCTGCCGGACAGAGCGGTACCCGTCTTCAATATCGCTGCGGGTGCGGGCAGTATACATATCCGTCAAAAACCGCTGGTAAGCCGCTTTGTACTGTCCGGTGGGATCGAAACCGCAGTTTTTATAATAGATAGCTGTAATTTCGTCAAGATATTCTACCATCCGTACACCTTCCATAAACTTCGCCACAAATCGGGCCAGATGGACTTTGGGATTGATACGCTTCACGATCTTAATATATTCCTTCTTCTTGCTCATGTCGTACTCCGACAGATTGATGAAGTCGAAATGATATCCTAAATCGTGCAGAATTTGTTCCTGCAATTCTCCATAGTAACCCAAACGGCACAATCCATGGACCATCATCAGCGTATCCGCACCGGCTTCCAGGGCTTCGATCATACTGCCCAGCGTGATTTTGAAGGGTGTGCAGACAAATTCCGGGCTGTGCTTTGCGCCAAGCTCCATTGTACGTTTTGTGATCGCCGGGGGCGTGATGCACCTGACCTCCAGCGCCTCCTCAAAAACATATTTGAAGGCGCAGTTATACTCTGCGTATCGCGGAAACGATATTTTCCGCACATTCATCGCGTCCCTCACAGCAGTCCCTCCTTAAAGCGAATAATGTCAACAAAGCTCTCCAGCCGCGTCTCAACGCCCGCCGTGCCGGTCTGACTGTCCAGAACAAGATTCAGGACCGGCACCCGCTTTACCCGGCGGGAAATCAGCTCGTTGACCATGGAATCCGGACCGCAGGGGAACGCGCTGAGCAGGATGATTCCGTCTACTTTATCGCAGTGCATGGCGATACTGCCAATAATTTCGCGGCTCATCTCCCACTTGCAGGTGGGGGATATCTGCGGACTGCATCCGACTGCCCCGGCGCGGTCCACGATATCCGCACGGATAGGCGTAACCCCCGCTTTTTTCAGATAGGATGTTACGGTCCAGCCGATATAGGGGTCGTCCGCTACGTAGCTGTGGGCGGCAATCAGGATTTTCAGGCCGTCCGTTTTGTATAACTGCTCCTGTTCCCGCACCAGGGCTTTATATTTCGCCTGTTCCGCCTTTTTTGCCAGCTTGTACGCCTTCCGCACGGCCCGCGCCGGAAAGCCCAGCGACTGTCCCAGGGCCTGGAACGCCGCCGCCTCGTTCTTTTTTTGCAGCACGTCGATGTCATACGTCAAAAAACGCTGTCCGGATTCCCGGAAAACATTTTTCGCCAGATCGGGCAGCGCCTCGAACCGGGTACACATATTTCTGTGCCGTCCAAAATTGCTGACACGCGGAATCAGGATATAGTCGCATTTTCCCACCAGGGAGGCGGCATGGCCCAAAAAGATTTTCAGCGACAGACACGCCTCGTCAATGGCAAGGCTGGTCCCGCGGTCCAAAATTTCGCGGTCAGTCGGTCCGCTGACGACAGTTTTAATGCCCAGTTCGTCGAAAAAAGCGTGCCACAGCGTCCGGTAACGGTAGTACAGCATAGCTCTCGGCAGTCCGACAACAGGTGTCTTTTTTGCCTCCATTGTACAATCAAATCTCCTTTTACGTGTTTGGCGGCCTGCGTCCGAAAAGAACGCAAGCCACCGGCATCTTTAAAAAATACTTTTTGTAGAAAAAAGCACTAAAAAAACGTTTTGTGTCCGTTCTCAGTTCCTGCCCCGGGGCTTGCGGTAGGGCGGACGGCGGCGGTTCTGCGGCGGTCTGGTATCCTGCTGCTGGCGCGCCGCACGGTCCGCTGCCGCTTTCTTCTCCGCGGTGATGTCGGAAACAGCGCGTACAGGCAGTTTTTCCACCCGGTCCAATGCTTTTTGACGGGTCTCGGGCCGTTTGTCCTGACGCCGCTCCCCACCGGCTTTCGGCGTGTTCGGCCTGCCGCGGCGGTTATTGTTGTTCCGGCGGCGGTTGGGACGCTCATCTGGCTGTTCGGACGATTCCGCAAAAGAATCGGGAATCGGGTCCCGCCCCTGATTCAAGCGGCGGAAGCGTGCGTCCGGCTGTTCCTCCGGCGTGTGACGTTGGGGACGTTCCTTCGGTATCTCGATCCCTTCGCGGCTGCCCTTGCCGCTGCGGAGAACGCGAATCTCAGAGTTTTTATAGCGTTTCAGCGTTTCCGGCGCACTGTCCAAACGGACCTGCACTTCCTCTTGCAGCAGATCAACACCGGCCACATTGCCAATACCGTCCGGGGTGTCCACAAAGCTCTCAATCTTCGGCATTCGTTTGGCGGCGTCCTCATAGGCGGCCTGTTCGTATTTTAAGCAGCACATAAGACGGCCGCAGGCGCCGGATATTTTTGTGGGATTCAGGCTCAGATTCTGCGTTTTTGCCATTTTGATAGATACAGGTATAAATTCCTCCAGAAACTGATTACAGCACAGCGGGCGGCCGCAGATTCCAATACCGCCCAGCATTTTCGCCTCGTCGCGAACGCCGATTTGCCGCAGTTCGATACGGGCGCGGAATACGCCTGCCAAATCGCGGACCAGGTCGCGGAAATCCACACGGCCGTCGGCGGTGAAAAAGAAGATGATCTTATTGCCCTCAAAACTGCATTCTACATTGACCAGCTTCATCTCCAGGCCGTGGGCTGCGATTCTTTGTTCACAAATGCCCAGCGCCTCTTTTTCGCGCTTGCGGTTGTTCGCGGCAATTTTATGGTCGTTTTCGTTGGCAATGCGTACAACGGCGCGCAGAGGCTGTATGACGCTCTCGTCCGGGACCTCGTGGTTTGCTTCGGAACATTTCGCAAATTCTGTTCCCTGGGCTGTTTCAACAATCACATATTGACCTTCCTCTATCTGCAATTCCTTCGGATCAAAATAATAGTTTTTTGTTCCGCTGCGGAAGCGGACGCTGATTACTTCTGCCATATTCAGGTGTCCTTTCTTGATTGCCGCGTTATGCTGTCAGCGCCGCGGCCAGCGCTCCGGCCAAATGCCCTACACCTATATTATAATTGCACTGCCGGATAAATTTTTCCATGATCTCCACACAGGCGGCCAGCTTTCGCCTCCCCAGCTGTGAGGACATCTGCTGTGCCAGCGCGTCACGCGGCTGTGCGTAACACGCGGCCAGCGCCCATGCCAGCAGGTCGCGGGTATCGGACAGCAGCTCCCGCAGTTCCTCCCGGCTGGTCTTGCTGTTCTCCAGCTTCACGCAGAATGTCACAATATCCGTTTTCCGTCCCGCGCCCAGCAGCCGGCATAGTTTTTGCGCGTTCTCGCTGGGAATATGTCCGGCAGCGGCGGGGGCCAGCTTCCATTCGACAGCTCGGGAGCGTATTGTGGGGAGCAGGACCGAACTGTTTTCCGCACAGAAAAGAAAGGCGGAACGGGGCGGGCCTTCCTCCAGAACTTTTAACAGCACGTTCTGGGCTTTTGGGTCCAGGCGGCCGCAGTCAGGAAAGACGTATATTTTCCGTCTTCCCTCGTTGGGAAGAATATAGGCGTCCGCCGCTATTTCACGCAGAATGTCTACGGCGATATTTTTATGATCCGGATCATCCGCCGTCATCACATCGGGATGAATATTTTTGATAATTTTACGGCAGGGTCCGCACTGGCCGCAGGGCCGCTGAGGACTTTCGCACTGCATGGCGGCGGCAATATAACGGGCAGCGCCGGTCAAGTCGCCCTGTCCGCTGATAATGACAGCGTGGCTAAGTGAATCCTGGGCCGCAGCCGCACGGATTTGTTGGACAAGATGGGCGTCCGGGAGAGTCAGCTCTTCAGGCACAGGCGGCTCCTTTCTTCTGTCCGGGGTCTGAGGGGTGGACGGATATAAAAATCTTTCCTATTTTAGCACAGGTCAGGGAGAAAAATCAACCGGGTTCGAGAAAAAGAAAGCAAAACATTTTGCTAAGGTCATTCAGTTAAGCCCCATACGGTCCCGCTTTGCGCTGCTGCGCAGTGCGGGGCCGTTCCGCATTATGTAAAACTACACTGCTGGAATAGTAAAAAGTACCGCTGGGAAGACTGCCCTAACGGTACTTTTCGCCTGCTATGCGATTTTACGGATACTGCCGCACAACCGCGGTTACTTTCCCCAGCAATTCTGCGTTTGTACCATCAATCGGCTGATAATTCTCGTTTTCCGGCAGGAGCCATATCTCGCCGTCCTTTCTGGACAGCCGCTTGACAGTTGCTTCGTCCTCCAGCAGTGCAACAACGATCTCACCGGCCGCCGCAGTCCGCTGCTGATGTACGACCACCAGATCTTCCGGCATGATTCCGGCGTTGATCATTGATTCGCCCCGCACGCGCAGTGCAAAGTACTCCTCCTCCTGTCCGCCGCAGTCGAAGGTCAGGTAGTCCTCAATACACTCCACGGCCAAAATCGGCGTGCCCGCTGCCACATTGCCCACAATCGGAATACGGTTTTTCATATTCCGCTGTTTCAGAACAATCGCACGGCCTTTGAAATCTCCCTTTTCGATCAGGCCCTGTTCCTGCAGCCGCTTGAGATGGAAATGTACTGTGGAAGGGGATTTCAACCCTACAGCCTGGCAAATCTCCCGCACGGAGGGCGCATACCCCTGTTCAGGGATCACGGTTTGGAGATAACGGTAAATCTGGTCTGTCATAGTTGTTTTCTTCGGCATAGGCATTCCCTCCATCTTATATGCAGCGGCTGTAACAGCATTTCCAGCCTGCTGCCTGTTTCAGTCTCCCGCCCCCTAAAGGCCGGTGCTTGATAAACATAGTATATCACAGTTTTTCATAGGTTGCAACACCTGTTCTTGTAGAAACAAATGTTTTTTTGCCTTTTTTGGGGACCTGCGGTGCAGGAAAGAAAATGACCATGGATTTCGGATTAAGCAAAAAAGAAGGGAGAAAAAACATGACAAACCGCGGACAGCACATCTGAGCTGCCGTCCGCAGTCATTTTTTGTCTGTTCGCAGATTTTTACAGGGTCCGCAGCGCGGCTTCCAAAGCAGTCTTCTGCGTAGTTCCCTCGTCCTTCTGCTTTATGACACGCGCCGGACATCCGGCTACGACCGCGTTCTCCGGCACGTCGGAGATCACTACCGCACCGGCTGCCACGACCGCATTCTTCCCAACGTGTACGCCCTCAATGACCACCGCATTCGCGCCCACCAGCACGCCGTCCTCAATAATGACCGGCGCTGCGCTGGCAGGTTCGATCACTCCGGCCAGAACCGCCCCCGCGCCGATATGACAGTTTTTCCCGACAGTCGCCCGGCCTCCAAGAATCGCGCCCATATCAATCATCGTGCCTTCGCCGATGACTGCGCCGATATTGATGACCGCACCCATCATAATCACCGCGTTTTTGCCGATCTCGACCTGTTCCCGGATAATCGCGCCCGGTTCGATGCGGGCGCTGATATTTTTCAGGTCCAGCATGGGAATTGCGCTGTTGCGGCAGTCGTTTTCAACCACCAGATTTTTGATCTTTCCGGCATTCTGCTCCAAAATCGGACCCAGCTCCCGCCAGTCTCCGAAAACGGTCTTGGACGCGCCGTCTCCGAAAACAACTGCGGAGCCGTAATCGATAGTTTCCAGTTCGTTGACATATGCCTTAACCGGCGTTTTTTTCTCCGCGCTGCCTATATAGGCAATAATTTCCTGTGCGTTCATCATGAGTTGTTCCCTCCAAACAGAAGTTTTTGGAGATCATAGCGGCCTTTCGGCATATTCGCCAGCTTCCGTGCCATATGCAGCGCGCCGTTAACAAAAATCTGCCGGGACGCTGCCCTGTGGGTAATCTCAAATACTTCGTCAGTCCCAAAGAAGCTGACCGTATGGATTCCGGCTTCCGTGCCGCCCCGGACCGCGTGTATACCGATTTCCTTATCACTCCGCTTGCCGCAGATGCCCTGGCGTCCATAAACGTGGGTGTACTCATGCTGGGGATCAATGGCGTCCAGCAGCATTTTAGCGGTGCCGCTGGGCGCGTCCACTTTTTGATTATGGTGCGTCTCGATAATCTCCACATCGAAATCCGGCTGCAATACGCCGCTGATCTGTTCCAGAACCCGCCGGAATACCGCCACGCCGACAGAATAGTTCGCGCTGTGCAGGACCGGCGCGTACTGTGCCAGCCCGTCCAATACGGCAAAATGTTCCGCGGTCATCCCCGTGACGCCGGACAGAAGCGGCGTCCCTGTACGGCGGACATAGGCCGCGACATCAGGCAGGGCCGCGGGGTTGGAGAAGTCAATCACAATATCTCCCACACGGTCCAGCGTTTTCAGGTCGTTGATATTGTCGATATCAATAATAGCGGCCATCTGGTCCCCGGCGGCAACAGCGGTCTGTTCAATCAGATGCCCCATACGTCCATAACCGATTAAAACAATCTTCATCCCAGCAGCCCCGCTTTCTCCAGCAGGCCCCGCAGCTGTACCAGATGCGCCTCGCTCATCCCGCACAGCGGCAGGCGGAACGTCCCCGCTCCTTTGCCCATCATGTTCAGGGCGGTCTTAACGGGAATAGGGTTGACCTCCATAAACAGACCGTTCATCAGGTCCAGATACTTAACCGCTGTTGCTACAGCCTGCGTCTGGCGTCCCTCCAGATAGTCCATAACCATATTATGGCACGCTTCGGGCATAATATTGGCCCAAACTGAAATCACGCCGCTGCCGCCGATGGACAGCAGAGGGAGGGTGATATCGTCGTTGCCGCACCAGAGGGCAAAATCAGGACCGATGCAATGAGCAATTTTCATAGCATAAGACATATCGCCGCTGGCCTCTTTAATGCCGCAGATGTTGGGATGTTTGCTCAATCTTTCCACGTTCTCCACCGAAATGGAACAGCCCGTGCGTCCGGGGACGTTGTAAAGGATGCAGGGAATCTTAACAGCGTCGGCGACCGTCACAAAATGACGGTAAATTCCTTCGGCGTTGGCCTTATTGTAGTAAGGCGTAATAATCAGCAGGCCGTCCGCACCCAGCTCCTGCGCACGGAGGCTCTTTTCCAGCATGGTCTGGGTGCTGTTGGAGCCTGTCCCGGCGATGACCGGCACCCGTCCCGCAGCGGCCTCAATCACGCAGCGCAGAACGGCGTCGTCTTCTTCATGAGTCATTGTAGAGCTTTCCCCGGTGGTCCCCAGGGTAAGAATCGCGTCAGTCTTGGACGCCACATGCCATTCGACCAATTCTTTCAGTTTTGCAAAGTCTACGGAACCATCTTCCTGAAACGGTGTAATCAGCGCGACGATGGAACCTTTTAAGTTGCGGATATCCATTCAAAAACCTCCAAGCGAATAAAATACGACAGCCGATGGACGCTTCCACCGGCTTGTACAAGTAATCTTGTTCCATGCGAGCAGATAGCGCACCCGCAGCACCCGGCCTGCGGACAGTGGCGGAGGTATTTCCCCCGTCCCCACCCTGCAAACATGCCTGTCCGCAGGATTCGGCGGATTTGCCTCCCTGAAGGTCTGTGCCTGCCGGCTCACTCCAGTTCTTCGCGTCCGCAACCTCTATCGTTGTATCGTTGACTGTATTTATATCACATATCTTCTGTTCTGACAAGAGGCAATTTATAATTTTTCGGGACAGGAGAAAAACACTCCCTGAACGGACCACTATATTCTTTTTGGGGATAGGTACAATATTTTTAGAAAGATGGGTTGATATTATCTTTTTCTTGACAAAGAATGTAAACCTGTCTCTTATACCCCTCTCCGAGCCCACGAGCACTCTCTACATCTCGTATGCCGTCTTCTGCTTGAAAA
>CAMWQV010000040.1 GCA_947176425.1 uncultured Clostridia bacterium | reverse complement strand
AGAACAGCGAGGGCAGTTTTACCATATCTGGAATGAGCAGGCTAAATGGTATCATTCGGCAATGCGCTGGACAACGCCATTGAGGCCAGTGAAAAGCTGCCTGCAGACCAACGGCTGATTACAGTAAAAGCCGGGATGCCTGCGGACGCTGAGATTTTCCGAAACAGGATGGACTTTCCTCCAGACTTGTGGTAAAATAAATACAAACAACCTGCATCGCCGAAAGGGGAACGCTGTTATGAAACACAAAGTCTTGATTCTGGTCTTTTTGCTCCTCGCCTGTCTCACTTCCACGGCGCTGGCCGGTGATTTTCCGGACCTGCCGGATATGCTGTATCCGCAGACCACCGTGTCTGTGAAGCCGCCGGAACTGCCCGGCAGCCAGGAACCCTTTACCGTAGATATGACCTTTGTGGGGGACTGTATGCTCTCTACCTATAAGGGCCAGTATTATGAAGGCTCCTTCAGCTCCTATGCGGATACGAAGCCGCCGTCCTATTTCTTTGAAAAGGTCTGCGATATCTTCAGCAAGGATGATTTCACGGTCGTCAATCTGGAGACCGTGCTCACGGACCGCAATCTCAAGGAGATAAAAAAAAACAGCCCCACGCCGTTCTGGTTCAAAGGTCCCGCACGCAACGCCAATATCCTGACTGCCGGCAGCGTGGAGGCGGTCTCCCTGGCCAATAACCATACCAATGATTATGGTCCCGAGGGATATGCCGATACCGTCAAGGCGGTCGAGGCCGTGAACCTGCCTTACGGAACTGAGAATACCACAATCTATCTGGAAAAAAACGGCTTCCGCATTGCCGTCATCTGTCACGGCCTCTGGAATGAAAAACAGGCCGATGCGATTATTCCGCGCATCCAGGACGCCTCCCAATATTCCGATTATCAGATCGTTTTCTATCACGGCGGCGCAGAGGCCGTCCATAAGCCCGAGCAGTGGCGCGTCCGTGCCTGTCATAAGCTGGCCGATGCCGGTGCGGACCTCGTTCTCGGAAATCATCCCCATGTACTCCAGCCGGTGGAGGAGTATAACGGCGTGCAGATTGTCTATTCTCTGGGGAATTTCTGCTTTGGCGGCAACCGCAAGCCCGAAAACAGAACCATGATCTATAAAATGGTGCTGACCGTAAAGGACGGGCGCGTCATCAGTCAGGCGCCCGCCGCCATCCCCTGCTACGTCTTTACCGGCAGCGTGAACAACTGGCAGCCCGCTTTGATTACCGATCAAACCCAGCGGCAGCGCGTCCTGGATTTCCTCAGTGGAAATGCCTCCCTTCCCTACTGACGCGGAACATACAGCCCTGTACAAAACGGACGCTCTCCGGCCTATCAGCGGAAGCTGTAAGGCCGGAGAGTCTTGTTAAGGTTTTATTTTTATGAGTTTTTGTATACATCTCCACGATTATTAACTTTTATAACGTTGACTGTCAGAATATTTTTATGGAGATTGTAAACAGCTCTATATGTGCCAATGCGTACACGGTATTGATCTTTCTTTCCGCGTATAGGGAATATATCGCCTTGCTCTGGAAGTTTATACAGTGCAGTTAAGATCCGTTTTTGCTGATCCGGCGGTTGTTTCTGAATGAATTTTCGTGCGGGCCGTTCAATAAATACTTTGTAACTCACAGCGTTATCCCCAACTGTTCCGCAAATTCTTCAATCGGCATAGGATCGCCTTTGTCCGGATCATTCTCATATTCCTGTACCATTTTCTCACAGAACGCTTCATCTTCTAAATCTTCTATTGTCTGTTTCATAGCCTGAAGCATTGTAACAACATTAACAAGCTGAGAATCGGTAAAACTATCAAGCATCGCAACAGCTTTTTCTCGGTTGCTCATAAATTGAAACCTCCATAAAGATTTTTCTCATATATTTATAATGCGGCGGCAACATCACAAACCGCAACAAGTGCCGCTTCACCGCTAATCATAATTCTGCCGTTATTTAGTAACCGGCAATACAGGTATCCGCCGCGCTTTGATGCCTGATATGCGATAATGTTGTCTTGTCCTAAAATGCCGGACCAATAAGCGGCAATCTGGCAGTGCGCGGAACCACATACAGGGTCTTCGGCAATAGATAATTTCGGACAGAAGCTTCTTGAAACACAGTCTGTCTCCTGTCCTCTGGCAGTCGCGTTCTGAATGCGGCCCTGAATGCCCAGGAGAAGGTCTTGGTTTGGCTTCATAGTTCTTACCTGCTCCTCCGTTTCAAAGACGCAAACGAGATCAAGTCCCAGCGCCGCTTTCACAGGCCGAATGCCGAATGCCTGCTCCATTTCATCCGTAACCGGGATCTCTTTCAGCTCATAGGCAGGAAAATCCATTTCATAGAGACTGCCGTTGCGTTTGATGGTCAGTTCACCGCTCAGCGTATGAAATTTTACAACGGTACTTTCGGATTCATAATAGTTTAGAATCACAAAAGACGATGCCAATGTTGCATGTCCGCATAATTCGACTTCTTTACCCGGCGTAAACCAACGAAGACGGTAGCCCTGCTTTTCTTTGACGATAAACGCAGTTTCAGACAGATTATTTTCCATCGCCAATTTCAGCAAAGACTCGTCAGGCGGCCACGACTCCATCACACAAACCGCCGCAGGATTTCCCGAAAAGGGCTTATCTGTAAAAGCATCTACAATGTATTGTTTCATACTGCTCCCTTCCTCCGATTTGTAAATTTAAGAAACGATACACCACTGCCCGTTTTCCAAGGCCGCGCTGGTGAGAGGCACAAAGGCCACGCGTCCGCTTTCTCCCACGGCGGCGTCAATCGCGGACTGTGCGGCGGCGGCGTCGGGTACGTCGGCATAAACGGCATCCACCAGAGGCAGCAGGGCGGCCAGGTCCTGTCCGGAATCGGCATTGCTTCCGGCGTTGAGCAGTTCCTCAGACAGCAGCAGGCTCAGTTTGATGTCATACGGTTCCAGCTGTGTCCGCAGTTCGGTGAGGAAAAGCGTAAGGGCTTCTGTTTTACCCATCGTATTATTGGAATAATTGATTTTATAAAGTTTTCCGGCTGTCGGATACGCCATCTCTTCCAGCAGCAGCTCGTCAAAACCCAGCTTGGCGCATTCCAGCGCAAGTCCCGCAACATATGTCCTGGCCAGTTCTTTGGAGGGGTCCAGCCAGTAATAATTGAATTTGTCGAACCAAACATATCCGTTGCTCTGACAGATCGCGGCATCCCGCATATGGACATAGGCAAAATAGCTGTCATGGAAGCAGTTGAACAGCGCGACGGAAGTCACGCCCTCCACGCCGCACAGTTCGGTCAGAGTCTCGGCGGAAACGGCGTCATTTGCCAAAGCGTCCCGTAAAGATGTATCCGACGCAAACCGGTTCACGCCGGTATTTTCCCTGACGCGCCAGACAAATCCGTTGGCGCTGGAATTGGCCAGCATATCTTTCAGGGTTGTTCCGTCTGACGGCAGCGTGTCCATCTGCACGAGATGACGTACAACCTCCGCAGCAGGCGCGGGCGGGTCCGGTTCATCCGGCGTCTGTTCGTCCGGTTCGTCGATGATCAGATTGACCTCTTGTCCCACATCCGTGCTGCTGCCGGCAGCATCGTTGGGATTGTCCTGGGTATAATCATCTTTCTGCTGCTCCTTGTCCTTCTGAAAAAAGCCTAACTGGGGCAGATCGATCCGCATTTTTCCGTCGTCGGTATAGGTGATAAATCTTTGGATAAATAAAAATGTGCAGGCTGAAATCAAGGTAACTACCAAAACTACGATCAGCAGTTTGATAGCGGCTGAACGGCGTCCGCGATAATTCTGGTATCCTCTAGGCACAGCAAATCCCCCTTTTCTATTATAAAGAGAAATACTCTATATCTGTCTTCTCTATACCATACCACATTTCCGGAGGAACATGCAACCATAATCTTGGAAAATTTTATATAATTCTTGCTTCACAAAACAAAAAACCTGTGTTATTCTAAACAGTACGAGCAACAGGAAGCAACAGGAAAGGAACAGGAAGGCAATGAATGAGATTATCTTATTAAAGCTGGGCGAAGTCGTCCTGAAAGGTCTGAACCGCCGCAGCTTTGAGGACAAACTGATGGCGAATATCCGGCGGCGCATCCAGCGTTTCGGAACGTTCCGGGTCTACTCCAAACAAAGTACCATCTATGTGGAACCCCAGGAGGAACGTTGTGATATCGAGGGGGCATATACGGCCTGCGGACAGGTCTTCGGCGTGATTGCGATTACCCGTGCGCGGCCCTGCGCGAAGGATAAAGACGCGATTCTGAACTGCGCGAAAGCCTATCTGGACGCGCCCCTGCGGGCGGCGGAAAGTTTCAAAGTGGAGACAAAACGGGCGGATAAACTGTTTCCCATGACGAGTATGGAGATATCGCAGTATGTGGGCGGCCTGCTGCATGACGCGTATCCCCATTTGACGGTTGACGTGCATCATCCTGAATTATGCGTCCATGTGGAGGTGCGGGAAAAAGCGGCGTATGTCCATGGACCGTCCCGGCCCGGCGCGGGGGGCCTGCCGATTGGTATGGGCGGTACGGCGGTGAGCCTGCTGTCCGGCGGCATCGACAGTCCTGTTTCGTCGTACATGATCGCCAAGCGGGGCGTAAGACTGGAACTGGTGCATTTTTTCAGTCCGCCGTATACGTCGCCCCAGGCAAAAGATAAAGTTATCCGTTTAGCGCGGGAACTTGCCCCCTGGTGCGGCCGGATGACCCTGCATATCGTGCCTTTTACAGAGATTCAGGAGGAAATCCGCCGTTCCTGTCCGGAAGACCATTTTACTCTCATCATGCGCCGCTTTATGATGCGTTTAGCGGAAGGCGTCGCGAAACGCACAGGCGCGAAATCACTGGTAACAGGGGAATGTCTGGGACAGGTCGCCAGCCAGACAATGGACGCTCTGACCGTCTCCGATGATGCCTGCACGCTGCCGGTTCTGCGTCCGGTGATCGGGATGGATAAAGAAGAAATCGTTCGGTATTCCAGAAAAATCGGTACTTTTGAGACCTCAATTCTGCCCTATGAGGACTGCTGCACCGTCTTCACGCCCCGGCATCCGCGCACCCATCCGGTTTTGGAGGAGGTCCGGCAGCTGGAAGCCGCTCTCGATGTTGACGGCCTGACCGAAAAAGCCCTGGCCGGTGTCGAACGGATCAAAATCACGCCCATTACAGAATAAAAGAAAGAAGGAATTTTTATGTCCCATACAGCAGAATTGATCGCCGTCGGTACGGAACTGCTGCTCGGCAATATCGCCAACACGGACGCACAAATGATCTCGGAAAAACTCAGCGCGCTGGGCATTACCGTACATTATCACACGGTCGTCGGGGACAACCCGCAGCGTCTGGCGGAAGCTCTTGAGATTGCACGCAGACGAGCCGATATTATTATTACGACCGGCGGTCTTGGCCCCACTTACGACGATTTGACAAAGCAGACAATCTGCAAAGCGTTTCATCGTGAATTAGAGCTTCATGAGGATATTCTGGACACAATCCGCACCTGGTTCGAGACAAAAATGCAGAAAAAAATGCCGGAAAACAACACGCAGCAGGCGATGCTTCCGGTCAATTGCACGGTCTTTGACAATCCGGTGGGGACCGCGCCGGGGTGCGCGTTTGAGGAAGACGGCGTGCATGTCCTGATGCTGCCCGGCCCGCCTTTTGAATGCCGCTATATGTTCGAGAACCGCGCCGTCCCCTATTTGCTGCGGCTGACCGACGGCGTGATCGTCAGTCATGAGATTCGGGTCTACGGCATGGGCGAAAGTTCCGTAGAGGAAAAACTGCATGAGCCAATGACGAGACTCACCAATCCGACCCTTGCCCCCTACGCAAAGACAAACGAAGTCATGCTGCGCGCCACCGCAAAAGCCGAAACCCGTGAGGCCGCTGAAACGATGCTGGAACCGCTGATCCGGCAGGTTCAGGACGAATTGGGTGACGTGGTCTATGGCGTGGACGTGGAGAGTCTGGAGGAAGTGGTTTCCGCGCTGCTCCGTGAACGAAATCTTACCCTGTCCGCCGCGGAAAGCTGTACCGGCGGGCTGATTGCGAAACGCATGACGGATTTGCCTGGGGCGTCCGCGATTTTCCGCGGCGGCGTGGTCAGTTATACCAACGGCGTGAAAGCACAGGTACTGGGTGTTCCGGAGACGCTGCTGGAGGAATCCGGCGCAGTGTCGGAACCCGTCGCCTGTGCGATGGCGGAAGGCTGCCGGCGTATCTGCGGGAGCGATCTGGCAGTGGCCATAACAGGTGTGGCCGGGCCGGACTCCGATGAGCGCGGGACGCCGGTCGGAACGGTTTATATCGCTCTGGCGTCGGAAAACGGCGTCATCTGCCGGTTATATTCCTGCGGACGCGGGAGAGGCCGCGGCCGTGTGCGGACTTCCGCGGCGCAAAACGCCTTTGATCTGATCCGGCGGTTTCTGCTGGATCTGCCGCTGTAATATCCGGCCGTAAAAAACACGCCGCGGGCTGTTTTCTTAGTCCGCGGCGGTTTTGCAGTTCGGGAAAATATTGACACAACTGTCTCTTTCAAGTATAATAAGTCATCTGTAAGTGTTATAAAGGAGACAGCATAATGAAGCAGTATTTTGGTATGAGCCATCAAGGCTCATTGGAGGAAGCACTGTATGGTCTTCATCAGCCGCAGTTCATCATGCTAATATCAAATGAAAAGCAGTTTGAGACGCACGTGAAGGAATTAGAGAAACGCTTTCCCGGCGTACCGAGCATCGGGTGTATCGGGATGTGTTACCGAATGGGGATTGTGGAGAATGGGGTAGGGGTTATAGCCTTTACCGACGGAGTCAGCGCGGCGGCAAACGTTTTGGAGCAGGTATCGACGATGCCGGTCAAATGCATCCAGCGTCTGGAGCGGGACCTGCAAAAAGTAGGCAGTTCCAGAAACAATACCGTCTGCATCGACTTCTGCACGGGCAACGACGCGTGTGTCCTGACCACCGTCAATACGGTCCTTGGGAAACAGGGAATCTCCCTGGTGGGAGGCACAGGCGGCGAGGGCCGGGTTTCGGCAAACGGCCGGGTCTATCAGGACGCGGCGGTGTACGGTGTGGTCCGCAATCTGGGCGGGCGCGTCAAGACTTACAAGGAAAATATCTATCATCAGTTAGGAAATTACCGGTTTATCGCGTCAGATACAGACCGCGCGAATTACATATTGGGAGCGCTGAACGGAAAACCGGCCAAACAGGTCTATCAAAGCATTCTCCGCGTAACGGACGAAGAAATCTTAACGCGTACCTTTCAAAATCCCTTCGGCAAGGTCAACGGGGACGACACCTGCATCATCTCCATTAAAGAGGTTCAGGGAAACGCGCTGGCCTGTTACCGGCAGGTGAACGACTCCGATGTTTTGATTCTGCTGGAGCTGGGGGATTATAAAGCCACGGTCAAGGAAACAATCACGCAGATTTATCAGGATTTCCCTCACCGTTCCGCGGTGTTTTCGATAAACTGCCTGTTCCGTTACAAGTTGTTTTCGGAACACGGCTATATGAAGCGTTATCTGCGGGATATGTCGGCGCTGGGCAGTCATGCCGGGGTGATCGGTTACGGCGAGCATTATAATAACCGCTTTGTGAACCAGTCCATGACCTGCGTCGTATTTGAGTGAGGGGAGAATGGTTATGTTGTTTCCGGGAAAAAGACAGAAAAAAATACAGCCAGTACAGGAGCGGGAGCGGCTTTATCCGGTGCTTCATGTGGCGAACAGCCTGCAGGAATATCAAAAGGCGCTGGTCCAGAAGGAGGTCTCGTCTCTGTGGGAACTGCGGCAGGTCGGTTCTAATTTTACCGGCGTGCTGAACGAGGCGGAGCAGTTTCAGGTGAAATTGCAGAGCTTACATACATCCTTCTCCAATATCAGCGACACGTCGGATCAATTTTCGGATGTGCAGAAAAATATTACCGATATGGTAACGGAAGCCCGCGAGCAGATGGACGCCCTCGCCCGAACCTCCGCGGAAGTGCAGCGGTCCTATGCGGCAATGGCGGAGACGTTTACACAGCTTCAGGCCGCGGTCAAAGAAATTCAGCAGTGTATGGTGAAGATCGTTGCGATAGCGGATCAGACGAATATTTTAGCGGTCAACGCGTCTATTGAAGCTGCCCGGGCAGGTTCCATGGGATTAGGGTTTTCCGTGGTGGCGGCCCAGGTGAAGGAGCTGTCAAAGGAGATCAAAGTGCTGGCCAGTGAAGTGGATAACGGCGTCTATGATGTGCAGAACAGCGCGGAGGAACTCAGCAGCAGTATTTCGGCCTCGAAAAATATCTTGAGCCGGGAGACTGCGGTGGTGGAAAAAACAAATGAAAGCTTCCACAAAATCACTTCCGCCGCAGAAGGTACTGCTGTCGTACAAGGCGAAATCTCTAACGTCATCGCCGGTTCCCGGCAGGAATTGCAGGGAATCTGTCAGTTTTTTGACCAGATTAAAGAACAGTATCAGGAAGTCGTGAAGCATATCGAGTCCGCCAGCCAGCTGGATACCACTAAAAGCGCTTTATTCGAGGATATGGAAAATTTGATCTCACAAATCCCGCCGCTCGTCCGGGATATCGAATCGCAAAATTCTTAAAAAATATCTTGGAGGATAAATCAGCAACAGAAAAATCCCCCGTAAGAGAGATAAATCAACACTCTCTCTTATGGGGGATTTTTCTGCGGTGTTTCAAAAAAGCCGGCTGGCGTTTTCGCAGTGTCAACATAACACAGCCACCGCAACATTGCAGCAGGAATTTTTGATTTTCCGCGGAATGCAAAAAATTCAAAAATTCCCCCTTGACAAACAGACCATTAAATGGTAAACTAAGTTGCTTATATACAAAAAAGGCTGGAGAAGAACCTCCACCCACTATCTACAGTATAGCAGTTTTCCACGAAAAACGCAAGAGGAATTTTAAGCAAAAGTACCAACCTATCCATGTGTGCCCAGGCACGCGGAGAATTTGGCGGCCTCCCGAAACCGGTGCGGTGCGGGAACGCGGAAAGGCAGATGAGTGTTACAAGATGGCCAAAGACAAATACTACGGCAAGACCCTGCGGAAAAATTTTGCCCGGTATGAAGAAATCATGCCCATGCCAAACCTGCTGGAGATCCAGAAAAAATCCTATCAGTGGTTTTTGGATACCGGTTTGCGGGAGGTGTTCGCTGACGTCGGCATCATCAGCGATTACGCCGGGACCCTGGAACTGAGTTTTATCGACTTCAGCATGAATGAACCGCCGAAATATGATGTGGAGGAGTGCAAGGCCAGGGATGTCAACTACGCCGCGCCCCTGAAAGTCAAAGTCCGCCTGCGCAATAAAGAACGCAGCGATGAGTTCCAGGTCCAGGAAATCTTTATGGGTGATTTCCCGCTCATGACCAAGTCCGGCACCTTTATTGTCAACGGCGCTGAACGTGTGGTCGTCTCCCAGAT
>CAMWQV010000039.1 GCA_947176425.1 uncultured Clostridia bacterium | reverse complement strand
GTTCTGTGGTGGATATCCTGCCTGAACAGATTACCATTCGTCCCGGCATCACTGCCACCATCGACGGCCAGGAGATGGATACGACGGACGCCGAACAGTCCAATCAGGAGCCGCAGATTTTGTCCGGATATCCGCTGGCAACCGATGTCGCGCCAAACTCCATTTCCGCTATTTTCGCCTGCAATAAGAAAGGCACGATTTACTGGGCGGTCAGTCCCATTACCGACGGTTCCGTTGTGACCGAAGACCTTATTAAACCCCCTGTCTATGGCGGCATCGCCGTTGCCCGCGGTACGCTGGCCGCGCCCTCCGCTGATACCGAGGTCCGCGCCGCTATTACCGGACTCGTCCCCGGCGGTTCCTATTACCTGTCCGCTGTGATGCTTGATGAGCGCGGCGTACAGAGTCCCACTAAGGTCATCGCTTTCGAGACCCCGGACAACAGCATCCCCGCGTTCGCACAGAACTACCCCTATTTCTGCCTCATCGAAGATACCCGCGCCCAGATCGCGGTCATGCCCACCAAGAACTGCAACCTCTATTATTGCGTCCTGCCCTCCGGCGCAACCGCTCCCTCCGAGGATGAACTGAAGACCAATTCCGTCTCCGGTACGCTGGGCTACGGCGTGCGGCCTGTGACCAAAAACGTCGCCGACCTCTTCTGGGTCAACGACCTGCCCCTGGAAGAACAGGTCACTTACGACCTCTATCTGTGGCTGGTAGACGCAAACGGCGCGAATAAATCCCCGATCTCGAAACACACTTTCACGACCGTGGATAAAACGCCGCCCGAGTTTATTATTGACCCCACTCCCTCCAATATCCAGGAGCGCAGTGTCAGTTTAACTTTCCGGCTGAATGAAAACGGTACTGTGTACTGGGCTATCGTTCCGGCGGGCAAGGAATTCCTCCTGCCCAACCGTGCGGCGGGCCAGACGACCGTTGACTGGAGCGGCGAATATGCCAAATTGCAAGTTGTTTCCGGTATGAACGCGCAGAGCTTCGGCAATGTGCGCGCTGTGCAGAATGTCGACGGTACAATTACTGTCTCCGGCCTGGAAGCTGAAAAAGCTTATGACTTCTATTATGTCGCAATGGATACGGCGAACAACTACTCCAGGACTGTTAAAATGATTACGATTAACAGCCTGGATACCAACGGGCCGAAATTCTCCCAGACCTTCACCAAATACTCCGGTCTGGATAATACCACGAACCCAATGGTTGATACCGGTATCGTGCTGCACGTCACCGAGAATATCCGCGCGGCTGTCGAGGGTGCGGGGGAAGATTTCCTGAGTCTCTATGAGGCGTCCATTGACAGGACCAGCAACGAGTCGTCCCGTCTGGAGGCCAAAGACAAACTGGTAACTTCCCTGCGGAACTCCATTATCCTGAACCGCGTCACCAGCGGCACCGGGCAGGGTTCTCAGCCCGTGATCGTCCGTTATGACCAATTGCCCAGTTCTGCGACAAAGAACGAAAATAAAAACTGGGTTGTCGACTATGAACAGGTAACTGTCGCGTTGAATGACGGTGTACTGGATATCACCTTCCCTGAATCCTCCCTCAAGCTGGACAGCGGCGGAACCTACTATTTCACGGTTGGTAATATCACCGATACTTCTACCGCGCAAAACCGCATTGTCCCCAGTACGATTGACTTCTACACCAACGCTGCGGCGGGTTCTTCGGCAGGACATGACCTGCGGCCCTTTACCACCATGCTGGGACAGTTCTACCTTACCCGTACCGGATTGGATACAGCTACCGAAATGCCGAAAATCATTGCAAACGGCACCGCTACGAACACAGATGTTCCGGTAGACTACAGCTTCCGTGTCGTGCCCCGGTCTACTGCAAAAATGGACGGCAATATGTGTTATGAGCTGCTGTTCTTTACGGATTCCGTCATTTCCTTCGACCTGTACTACCGTGTTGTCCAGGCGGATGAAAACGGAAACAAGGTCGGAACGATTGATTTGTCAGACGATGCGAACAAAGATTACCGTATGCCGAACTGGGATACCCGCGCCACCGACGCAGGTAATGCGGGCTGGTGGAAACTGGGCGGAACGACCAGCAGCGGTTTGATCCGCGGCAGTAAAAACGCTTTGGCTGGCGTTACTCTGAACGGACAGTTTAATATGTGCAACCAGGGCAACTATCCCAAGCTTAACGTGCTGGAAGACAGCGGCCAGACCTACTATGAATTCGCTATCTCCGTCACGCAGAAGGATTCTTCTCCCAACCGCAATGAGTGGAGCGGCGACGTCAATATCTCCGTTTACGCTGGTGCGGCTCCCTCCACAAACCTGAGTACCTTGACCCGTCTGCCCAGCTTTGATCGTTGGGATGACCGCAACAATGCTTCTATTGCTAACAAGTCCTCCTTCCTGGCAAATGGACTGTCCAACGGCGGCGGCGTGTCCATCGGTATCACGGACATGGGTACCACATACCTGAGTATGGACTGGCCCTTCACGGACAGCCGTATCCCCACATTTGATAACAGCTACCCCAAAATTACACCGGGCGATACCTTTGTAGATATGGAACTGGCTCTTGACCAAACCAGTCCTGGGTCTGTTATTTCCTATGTAATCGCGCCTGTTGGCGGCATCAATCCAATCGTAATGGATTCTAACGGCGACCAACTGTCGATCGATTCGTTGTGGGCAGCCACACCAACAAACGGCACCGGATTACAGCCGGGTGTGTCAACAGATGGAACCCATTCACCACAAGAGGCAGCTGATATCAGGTCTCCGGAAGCTGTAGCGATTGCCGAGCATATGTATAATAATAATCTGTTTAAGATGGGCAAGATTAACTATGAAGGCAACAATGTCAATGTGCCGGTGCAGGAAACTGGTCTGATACCAAATCAAAATTATTATGTGTATTTTGTATTCAGCAATACCTCCGGTGAAATGTCCAAAATCTTTATGTATAAGTTCACCACAACCAACCTTGCCAAGCCGATGATTCATCTCCGCAACGGCAACGGTATTGTAAATGCCCGCACACACGTAAAGGCTATTATGGACTATACAATGGCAACTTCTACGCAGATACGGATGATGGATATATTCAAGTCATCTACTAAACTGCGCGGGCGCACAATTACACCTCCTGACGGCCTGAAAATTCCTGAAGGTTATGAAAATATGTCTGTTTTGGAGTCTTTGGTTAATCCGTATGAAAGAAGCAGGGCAGAAGAAAACTCAACAGGAACAGACTATTCACAATACTATATCCCGGAGGAATACGATCTTTCTAAGTCGGATATGGGTTACTCAGTCTTTGATGTATATGCCAGCGACGCCCTCAAAGAAGAAGTTGCGGGACTTATTAAAAACGGTTCCAGCATTTCTGGTTATACTGCCAACGGCACAATTAATACATCGACAACGCCGACAGCGATTGACGAGACGAGCAAAATGAAAGGCAATACAAACTATATCCTTCTGACTGTCGCACGTCATGAATCCGGAACAATCAATTCCTTTAAGGCGGTTGACGGCATACGTCTTCCGGACAACGACCCGCCAAAGCCCATCAAAGTTACAACATTTATACCAGATGGCGGCATTAAGGACGGTCAATCTCAGAAATTGTATAGTGGCACTGTCACAATCGACTTTGACAAAGATGTGTACTGGATGCGTAGTATGTTTGGTGGTGAAGATGAAGTAAAGGCGATTTATGCGACTAATACCGTTGCTTCGGATGATGATAACTGGGTTAATATCACGAAATATATGAATACTAACGTCACTACTGCTACATTAAGTGTTTCCCGCAATAGTGAAAGTATGTCGCTGACAAGTACATTTGTGTTGAATTTTGAAAATATGACAGCAAACGGAACAATCAGACTTTTCAGAACCGGTTACTTTGCAAGTTCCAGCGGTAGTCCAGAGGAAAATAGCCTTATACTTACCTTTGATGTTAAGGAAGGTGTAGAGGCTGGTTTTATCTCTGATTGGCAGCCCGCTACCGGTAGAGCCAACGTTGACTATGTAAAGCAAAAACTTAAACCCGAAACCGAAGAACTCTCAATTACCAATTCCGGCCCTGGCGTAAACTTAGTTGGAAGTACAATTACATTGGATGGCAGCAGCAGTAATGCTAACCAAAAAATTAGTACTCTCTTTGCTACTCTAAACCCAAACCCGGATAACTATGTTTATACTTGGTCTATCGCGAATTCTTCTATTGCATCTTTGAGTGCTACCAGCGGACGTGGACCAATAACCGTTACTGCCGGACAGATTGGTGAAACAGAGATTCTTATTACGTCTGGTAAGCTTAGCAAAAAAATTACTGTTGTTGTCACGGGTACTGTAACTATAACGAATGGCAGTACTCCAATTAATAACAATGATACTATTCAAGCGGTGGTAGGTAACTCTATAGAGCTTAATCCTGTTGTCAATCCACCAGGGACACCTTTAGTCTGGGAATCTTCCAACAGGAATGCTGTTACGGTAACAAACGACGGGGTGATAAAAGCGGTCGGTAAAGGTGATAGTAAAATTACTGTTAGGGCAAATGGGAAGACCGTGAGGGAATTCACTGTCAGCGTTTCAGATGTCTCTGCAAGCGTCCTTGGTCCTATAATAAAGAGATAATAACCCTATTAGAACCCCTGCGGGAGCGGGCACGGCCCGCTCCTGCTGCTTATTTTAGAAGAAAAGGAGAGCTAAGATGATGAAAAAAACGGTCAGGCAGCGCTGGCTGTCGCTGCTGCTGGCACTGACGATGATACTTTCACTAGCCGTGCCTGCTTGGGCAGCGGAAGCGGATGACCCCGGCGATACGCCGACGGAAGATGACGGCAGCGGTTCGGGAAGCGGCAGCAGTTCTACAACTACGACGCCGGTCGTTATCACAACCCCTCTGGATGTAAACTTGGACCCCGGCGCCGCCAGCAGTCCTATTACACCGATTCTGGAAAACGCAACGGACAACACCCGACTAGTATGGGAACCCGAAGAGGGCGGGGAGGATATCATTACCGTTGACTACGGTAGTGCCGACGGTAACGGACGGACTGCGTATATCCACGCGCAAAGTCCCGGTGAAGCCTATGTTAACGTCTATGTCCGCAACGACGAGGAACGGACGAAAAAAAGATTTAAGGTCACTGTCAACGGCATCGCGCTGAAAGACAGCAAAAAAAGTCTAACTGTCTTAGAGAATTCCAGCGTCAAACTGACTCTGTCAGATGAAGATTTCGAGTATTTCGGCACAGCAGACCCGTCAAAACCCAACCAGTCCCCTGTCATCCGGGCCAGCAGCGACAAACCGGCGGTAGCGCGGGTGAGCGTGAACAATGACGAGTGGACGATCACGGGTATTTCTCAAGGCCGCGCCACAATCAGCGTTTCCATGACCAACGACCGCACGGGCAACGTACTGGGGAATACAGTACAGATCGTGGTGGACGTGGAGACAAACCTTGCGGAAACAATCGTGCCGCCGGGGAGCTACAGCACCAGCAAGCCTTTGAATTTCGGCGGGTATATCGAGAATCAGATCGCGAAGCAGTGCCGGGAGATGATCACGGACGAAAACAGTGTGCTGTCGTATATCACCAGCCTCTCCGTCCCCTCCTCCGAAGGCACCCTGTATTTAGGCTATAAAAACGCTGATGATACAGGCAGCGGTGTGGGTTCGTCTCTGAGTTACTATGTAGCCAGCGCAGCCCGCGGGCCGTATATCAAGGATATCTATTTTGTCCCCAACGCGTCCTATCACGGCAGCACGGCGGATATCTCGTTTACCGGCACTGCCACTAACGGCAGAACGTTCAAAGGCTTAATCCGGGTAACGCTGGAGGAATCGTCCACAGCGCTGACCCTGACCACGCCGGAAAACACGCCGCTGAAATTTTCCGGCACAGTGTTTTCCCGAGCGTTCCAGCAGGTGGCGGGCGCGCCGCTGAGTTCCGTGACCTTTGCCCTGCCTACCGCCAGCCAGGGTACGATTTATAAAGGCTATATCAACGAATATAACTATGACAACAAGATTGCCGCGTCTGACCGCTTCACATTGGCGGAGCTGGAAAAACTGTCCTTTGTCCCCGCGGCGGGCTTTGTGGGCAATGTGGTCATCAATTATTCCGGCTACACGGCGGCGGGCAGCCGGTATGACGGCGAACTGACCATTAAAGTGACCCAGAGTGCGGACGGCGTGATCTCGTATTATGACGGCGGGGCCGGGTTCGTGACGTTCAGCGAGACGGATTTTGACAATTACAGCCGCCGCGTCACTGGCCAACGGTTGGGCTGGGTAGCGTTTTCCCTTCCGTCCGTCAGCCAGGGTACGATTTATTACAACTGGAATGGCTCCACCAGCAGTACGTCTATACTCGCCGGGGAACAGTTCTTCTACAAAGCAACAACCCCAAATCTGAATTATCTGTCCTTTGTCCCTGCCGACGGCTTTGAGGGCATCGCAAAATTCCGCTTCTACGGCGAGAGCGAAACAGGCGAGTCTTTCAGCGGGACCGTGGAAGCGCATATCCAGACCCCCGGCGGTACGGGCGGCGATATCGTCTATACCTGCCTGCCGGGAAGTTCCGTCAAGATTACTTCCAATGATTTTAATACCATGTGCCTGACCTTGACGGGCCAGCGGCTGCATTATATTACGTTCCAGGCATTGCCCGATTTCACGATGGGCGCGCTCTATCACAACCGCACCTCCGCAGGTGTGATGGGAACCCGTGTGGCGAAGGATACGAAGTATTTCAACAGCGCCGCGCCGTATATTATGAATCTGTCCTTCTGGGCCACGGAGAGCTTTAACGGAGAAGTGGAAATCCCGTTTACCGGTTCGGCTGTGAACGGACAGACCTTCAGCGGCTCTATGATTATCACGTCTTCTGCCACGAAAGTCTACAACAGTGTTATCGTATATAACACGATTGGGCGTTCGGCGGCAAGTTTCATCAGTTCCCAGTTTGATGACATGTGCCGGTCCGCGACCAATTCCGCCCTGAATTATATCCGGTTTACGGGGCTGCCGTCTTCCACGCAGGGCAATGTCTATTTCAACTATCAATCCTCCCTGACACCGGCAACGATCAGCACCAGCGACAGTTTCTATCTCAGCGGCGAGATTTCCGTATCGCATTTGAGTTTCCTGCCCGCGCCGGGATTTTCCGGAACTGTGTATCTGCCGTTTACCGGCTGGTCGATTACAGGGGCGCAGTTTACCGGTACTGTGCAGGTGAATGTCAGCGGAGATGTTACCAAAACTTCCGTGTTCTATACGACCAGCGGAAAACCGGTACAGTTCAGCGCGTATGATTTCAACAACGAGGGCGGCGGTCAGCCTGTATCCCTGCGTTTGAACGCTCTGCCGCCGGAAAACGCCGGAAAACTGTATTATCAGTACACAGACCCCACGCATTACAGCTGGCTCGCTACAACGGGAATGCAGTATGGTTTTGTCAGCGACCCGATGCTGGGGAATCTGACCTTCGTCCCGAAAGCCGGGTACCGCGGGACCGTAACGCTGCCGTATACCGCGACCAACAGTGCCGGAGGTACTTATACCGGTGAGATTCAAATTGCCGTTGAACCGACTTCTATCTCCGCTTATTTCAACGATTTGCAGGGATATTCAACGGATGTTGTATCCGCTGTGGATTATCTGTACAGTCAGGGCGTTGTGAACGGAATCGGAATCGGACGGTACGCGCCGAACCAGGCAATCCGGCGCGGTGATTTCTGCCTGATGCTGTACCGTGCGTTCCAGTTCAGCTCAAACGGCACCACCGCCGGTTTCCGGGATGTACCCAGTGACGCGTATTATGCGCAGGCAATCAATGTTCTGCGTTCTCAGGGGATCGTGACCGGAACCGGAAGCAACAGTTTCCAGCCGAATGCGGCGCTGTCCCGTCAGGATGCCGCGGTTATGATTCAACGGACGCTGAAAGCCGCCAAGCTGAAAGCCGATGACGGCACTGAGGCAAATCTGGCGCAGTTTACCGACAGTGACCGGATTGACAGATACGCAAGAGGCGCGGTAAGCTGCTTGGTACAGCAGGGCTTTTTACCGCACTCCGGAACGGAGCTGAAGCCGAAAAGCTCGCTGACCAGATCCGATATGGCCGTTATGCTGCATCGGGCTATGGCACAGTAACAGCATAAAAATAAGAGAAGAGGCTGCTTTTTGCGGCCTCTCCTCTTTTTAGTCGTTATGTGGGAATTTCTTCCGGAAGGACTTCCGGTTTCGGCAGGGCGCGGTCGGAAATGCCCACGGGAAGCCCGTTAACCTCCACGCCGTCGCCAACGGGAATCAGCAGGTATTTTCTGCCGTCTATGACGCAGGTCTCTACTAAATAGCTGCACTCCGGTTTGACGGAGATTGTGATTGCGGACGTTTTGACTTCAAAACGCTTGCTGTCTATAAGGTTAATTGGGTTCAGGACCGCGTTTTCTCCGAACTGCCCCGCGCAGTTGGTTTCAAACGCATCTACCCGCAGCTGTGTAACACCGCAGCTTTGCAGGATCGAACCAACTTCCCGCGGCGTTACCGTAAGCGGTTCCGGATCGCGGCTCTCCTTATGCTGCTCAATCCGTTCGCGGAGCTGTTCGTGTACCGACTGCACAACCTCTATCTGAATGTCTTCCTCTAATGCGTCGCTGAGGGCCGCTTCAAAGGCTTCCCGCTGTTCGGCCGCTGTCATGGGCGGTTCCGTGTGGAAAACAGCCTCGATATAATCATGATGAAGCTGGTCTTGGGCGCGGGTATAGAAAAGGGCATTGTAGATATTGGCGGCGCGTCCGTCAAAGGCCGGAAACAAAAAGCCCATTTCCGGTGCAGAGATAATCTGTCCGGCGGCGCAGCTGTGAAATTCGTTCTCACCGGGAAAATAGCCTAACTGCATCCGGCAGCCCTTTACAGGACAGATACAACTGAGGATATATGTAAATACTTCATCCGAAGCGTCAGGCTGGTACTCATCGTCTTTGCCCTTATGGGGAACGTCATATACGTCATACGCCAGGAGAATAATATAGTTGTTTTCTCCCATATCTACGTTTTCTATGATTTTTTGATAGAACGCGTTCCGGGCATCACGATCCTTGAGGCCGGTATCGCGGAGTTTGGAGAGAAGACGGTGCTCATCGCTGTCCGTGACCTGCTGCGTAGTGAAAATGATATCCAACAGGTTTCGGCCCAGCGTACCGGAGAGCGTTTTTTTCAGGATGCCTAAATATTTTTCGGATTCCTCCTGTTCCATCTGGGAAAGAGCCGCGTCCAGATACGAAACGATCTCCCGGCTGCTTCCGTTGACATAACAGCCATAAATATGGCTGATATTGCTTTTCTCCGGACGAAACCGGCGGCGCAGTTCGCCTAGTTCTTTTTGATTCATTAGGATACCTCGCTTTTGTTCAGTTTTTATTTGAGATGTGTCCTATTGTATATGAATAAAACCTAAATTGCAATGAGACTAATGTACGGATATACATAGTTTTTCTATTCTTTTATGATCTCTAATGCGCTTTTTATCATAGCAGCTAGCAGTTTATTTTGCTTCGGCGTTGCGCACTCCCACAGAT
>CAMWQV010000038.1 GCA_947176425.1 uncultured Clostridia bacterium | reverse complement strand
AAAAAGGTCCGGCTGATTCGAGGAGAATTTGGGATTAAGCGCGGCTACTTATACATTCTCATTTTAAACGAAATCTACCGGACGGGCGGATATTACAAAAAGTGGGACCGCGACGATTGCCTTCTTATGTCGGATTCATCCGGTGTGGCTGGTGATTGCAGTCCAGAACTCATAGCTGAAGTCGTGCAGGGGTTGGTTCGGCGTTCCCTTTTTGATAAGGGGGTTCTGGACAGGTTCGGCGTGCTGACATCGGCAGAGATCCAGCGGCGTTTTCTGCGCATTGTGGGAAACAGCCGGGACAGTATCCCTATGGTTCAGGAGTATTTCTTGTTAGATCCTTCTAACCGTAAAGACGTAACGAGGGCTACTCTTGCGAAGATTGCTTTTTTTTCGATTAGCAGTAAGGATTCAACGCAAACCTTTAAGGATGGAACGCAAAACCTTAAAGGTTTAGACAAAGAACAGAATAGAAAAGAAAAGAACAGGACAGAAGGTATTGGCGGGCCGCCTCCGGCGTCCCCCCACACACCCACGGCCTCCTTTGTACCGCCGACAGTGGATGAGGTTGACGAATATGTGTGCTCCTATGGAGGCCAGGTTATTGGGAAGATTTGGGTCGATTACTATGCTGCCAGAGGCTGGATGATGGGAAAGACCCATATGACGGATTGGAAGGCGGCTGTCCGGTTATCTGAAACCTGGGAACGATGGCGGAAGCCAGAGAACAGGAACGATGTTAAAGCACTTTCAGATTATGATGGCGGAGAAAGTTTTGTGTGAGGTGAACAAAGTGGATGATATTGTTTCCAAGCTGATGCATACGACCGAGGAACCAGGGGATTACACCGGGGATGATGGGCTGCTGTACTGCGGAAAGTGCCACACACCAAAGCAGATGCGCCTGCCCTTTAACCCGGCCACCGGGGACGAGGTGGAAACCTTCGTGCGGGCGGCCTGCCAATGCCAATGCGAAGCCGCCGAGGAAGCTGATCGACAGGCCGAGCGTGAGAGGTTCCGGTGCGACATGGACCGTCGGCGCGAGGACGGCCTCTCCTGCCCAGATGGACTTCGATTCACCTTTGCCCAGGATGACCGGCAGCAGCCGAAGGTATCCGACGCCTGCCAGCGGTATGTGGAGTGCTGGGATGAGATGAAGGCAAACAACATCGGGGTCCTGTTCTATGGCAGCGTTGGCACCGGAAAGAGCTTCCTGGCCTCCTGCATCGGGAATGGCCTGCTGGATCGACTGGTTCCAGTGGCGGCCACCAACTTTCCGCGGCTATTGAATTTGCTCCAAGGTACTTACAAAAAACAGGAGCTTCTCGACCGCCTGTCGATTTACAAACTCCTGATTGTGGACGATCTTGGCGTGGAGCGGGACAGCGCCTACGCTGAAGAACAAATATTCAACATCATCGACGCTCGGAGCACTTCGGAACTTCCAGTGGTCGTAACCACCAATTTGACAATGGAGGAGTTGGAACATCCCTCGTCTATGCAGTACAAGCGAATTTATGACCGGGTGTTAGAGATGTGTCCGATTCGCCTTAAGCTGGTTGGCGAGAGCCGGAGACGGGCCAACGCCGCCGAGCGTGAGAAATTGGCGAGGAAGATCCTCCTCGGCTGATTGATGTCCGCAAGGCTCAAAATGCCACTTCAGAGCAAATGCGGATCGGCGGTACTCGTTAATATGCGAAATTCCCAAACGTTTGTGAATTTGGAGGTTTACAATATGACAGCGAAAGAATTAGCTGAAATGCTCTCCGGCCGCGAATATGGTGGGGAGATTTCCAATAGAGAGGCCCAAAGCGCAAAAGAAGCTGACTTGGTTGTGGTATACGGTTACTCCGATGACAACGTGGAGTTCGATGGAGCTATTCAGGATGAGGTCGGGGCCTACAACGGAACCACCATCTACATCACCTGCGGCGGTATCCTTCGGAATCCAGACTGTGACCGGGATGACTGCCCATACTTTGTGCAGGAGCGGGAGAAGGCCAAGACCATCAAGGCCGTGTGGCACGACAAGGGCGGCCCCTGCTGGACGTTCGAGACCGACATCCCGCACGAGACATTCACCATCGTTGAGGACGGTGAGCCTTGGTGCATTGGCATCGTGTTCAGCATGGAGTGCCTGGGGAACTGCGCACACAAGGAAGTATGAGCAAGAATGGATATCTCGCGCGCCGGGATGCGAGAGATATGGCGGTTCAGAGGGCCACCAGACAGACGTTCCAGCAGTACATGATCGATCTGTTCATCATGACACTGAACGATCCGGAAGTTATGGGTAAGGATGTGTTCGGCTATGAGAGGATAGACCGCATCATGGAGGGCGTAGGCAAGAAATACGACCACTACTTTGATGCCCTTACGAAGAGCCAAGAGGCGGACTATTACCGGGCAAAGATGGATGAAGTAATCCGGCGGATTATGAGAGGCAGCCCAGAATTTAAGACATTCGAGCAGCGGTATGATTACCTCCCGGAAATCCGCTATGACATGAAGAAGTAAGGGGGCAGCAGCGTGAATGCCGTGATAAAGTACCCTGGTGCAAAGTGGTCGCTGGCCCACTGGATCATCGGCCACTTTCCCCAGCATCACAGCTATCTGGAGCCATTCTTCGGCAGTGGGGCGGTGTTGTTCAATAAGCCCCGGTCCAATATCGAGACGATCAATGATCTGGATGGAGATGTAGTCAACCTGTTCGAGTGCATCTGCAGAGATCCAGAGCAGCTGGGCAGGCTGGTGTACTTCACTCCATATAGCCGGGAAATGTACGAGACAACATATTTGTCCGAGGTGCCGGAGGACCCGTTTGAGAGGGCGGTGCGGTTTCTGGTGAAGTGCAACCAAGGCCATGGCTTCCGAACAAACGAGGTCCGCGTTGGGTGGAAAAACGATGTCCAGGGGCGGGAGAGGGCCTATGCTGCGAAGAACTGGACGAAGCTGTCGGAAGGTATTCTGCAAGCGGCGGAGCGGCTGCGGGGCGTCCAGATCGAGTGCCGCCCAGCAGTTGAAGTAATATCCCGGTTCAATGCTCCCAATGTGCTGATCTACTGCGATCCCCCCTACGTGCTGTCCACCAGAAGCGGCGGCAAGCGACAGTATAAGCACGAGATGTCCGACAAGGACCACTTAGAGCTGCTGGCAGCACTGAAACAGCATCAGGGGCCAGTGCTGATCAGTGGGTACCACAGCGATATGTATGCTGCGGAGCTGGCCGACTGGTACCGGTCAGAGGCTATTACCATGGACCAGCTGAGCCGGACACGACAAGAATTTTTATGGATGAACTTTGAACCGATTAGACAAGAAAGGTTGTTTTAAGCGACTATGAAAGCATTGTATGACAACGATTCCTACCGTGAAGAATTTATAGAGGCGGTGTATGAACTCCTGGAAGACGATCCTACACGGGACCGCGCTAATCAGATTATCGACTTGTTTGATAGTGCGCCGGAAATCGAGGATGTAGCGCAGGTGGTACATTCTCGGTGGATTCTCGACAGCAGCGATGAATATGCCAGCCATTATCACTGCGGCAAATGCGGCGAAGAGATAGACCTTTGCAACGAGATTTACACAGAGCCAACACCAAACTACTGCCCGAACTGCGGGGCGAAGATGGACGGAGGCGGTGAGAAGTGAGCGATTACAAAGCGCTGATTGACGAGCTGAAAGAGTTCACATATTGGCAGGGGCAATCTGGCCCAGAAAGCCGCGATATTCATCCTCCTATTTGCGAGAAAGCTGCTAACACCATTGAGACCCTTCTGGCGGAACGAAACGCACTGCTGGGTGCATTGCGCGGAAGCTGTGGCGATTGCGTTTTCCGCGAGACAAAGAAGTGCGAGGAGCCGTGCATCGGCTGCTGTCATGCGCCGCAGCATTTCTGCGAACCGCCGAGCGCGGACTCCGGGCTTTCTGAATGCTGGCAGTGGCGCGGGATAGGAGGCAGGAATGAGAAAAGCAATCGCCATTGACTTTGATGGGTGCCTCTGCACCAACGCCTACCCAGCGATTGGGGAACCGAACTGGCCGGTTATTGGCCGGGCCAAGCAGGAGCAGCGGGCTGGAGCAGGGCTGATTCTCTGGACCTGCCGGGAGGGGCAGCTTCTTCAGGAGGCTGTGGCGGCCTGCGAGAGATGGGGCCTGACCTTCGACGCCGTGAACGAGAGCCTTCCAGACTGGATTGAGGAATTCGGTACAACACCCCGGAAGGTCGGGGCTTCGGAATATTGGGATGACCGCTCTGTGATTGCGTCGGCTGAACCTCCGTTCAAAGGATTGCGGAAGTTTATGGGAGGCCCTGGAGATGATTCTATTGAGGTTGTCGAGCCGATACCCAGCAGCGATATGGTGCTAAAGCCGTGTCCGTTCTGCCAAAGTACAGCGATCGTTTATGAAAAGTATTTAACTAAAGCTGGTGAGCGGTGGCGGTGCTGGTGTACGAATTGCATCGCTGGGATTGATCCTGGTTGGGCGGGGAACTGGTCAACGGTTCGTGATATGTGGAACCGCCGGAAGCCGACGGAGGGGTGAGATAATGGATTGGATAATGGCACACCCGTGGATGACGTTTATCCTGCTGTTGACTGCCATTGAGTGCGCGAGTAATGTTGTTGCGAATATTTGCAGGGCAATCGTAGCCTGCCGGGATAACAAAGATAACAAGCCGGACAGCACAGGCGAATCGAACAGCTAAGGGAAAATCCCAAGCGCCTGGGATTTTGAAGACAGATAAAAAATCACGAAGGGGCGGATGGCATGACTTTGCGAGAGCTATCACGGTACTATGAACTACAAAAGCGGCTGGAACGATGCAAGGAGATGTTGATCTCAATGGAGGCGGCGGTTCATCCGGAAGCGCAAGTGCTGACTGGTATGCCACACGCTACTGGCGGCATCAGTGATAAAACGTGCGGTTTAGGTACAGCAATCGCGTTTCTGAAGGACAGAATCAGGGAACTCGAAGAAGAGAGCCAACAGGCGGAATCGGAGATATCCACGTACATTAATGCCGTCCAAGATGAGCGAATGCGTACAATCTTCTATCTGCGTTTTCTGCGCTGTCTGACATGGGGAGAAGTGGCGGCGACCATCGGTGGTAAGAATACTGAGAAAGGAATTCAAAACGCCTGCTACCGGTATTTGAAAAGTTGTGGGGCCGTGGGGAGTGATGAGGGTTGCTGAGGGATACCTTTTTGTGATATGCTAAGCTGGTAAAAATTCTACATAAGCTAGGCGGCCCTTCTTCGGAGGGGCCGCCATTCTTTTGGGAAGGAGGTCCTGGCCCGCGTTTCTCCTTTGCGCGTGGTCTAGCACTGGGTGTGGTTTTGCCGGAGCTGCACAGCGGTGACAGACGACAAAAGGAGGTCTTCACATGGAAATTGTGAAGATGAAACTGTCAGAGCTGAACCCGGCGGCATACAATCCCCGGAAGGCTCTCAAGCCGGGCGATCCGGCTTATGAAAAATTAAAAGCATCCATCCTGTCCTTCGGAAATGTGGAGCCAATCGTATGGAATCGTAGCACAGGGAACGTGATCGGCGGCCACCAGCGGCTGCGCGTCCTTCTGGACTTGGGCGTGACAGAGGGCGAAGTCAGCGTTGTCGAACTGTCCGAGATGGACGAAAAGCGGCTGAACATCGCCCTCAATAAAATCACTGGCGAGTGGGACGATGAAAAGCTGACATCACTGCTGGCCGAAATTACCGCCAGCGGCGAGGATGTCTATCTCACCGGCTTTGACGAACAGGAGCTTACCTCCATGTTTGCCGACCTCTCGAAGGCCGAAGCCCATGATGATGGCTTCAACCTCACCTCGGCATTAGAAAAGGCCGCCTTTGTGAGACGCGGCGACATCTGGACCGTAGGCCGCCACCGGCTGATGTGCGGCGACGCCACCTCCGCTGAGGACGTGGCCGCGCTGATGGACGGCAGGAAGGCAAACCTCATCCTGACCGATCCTCCCTACGGCGTGTCCTTCAAATCCTCGGACGGCCTGACCATCCAGAATGACTCCATCAAGGGAGACAACTTTTATCAATTCCTGTTCCGGTCCTTCACCAATATGGTGGCCCACCTGGAGCCAGGCGGCGCCGCCTATGTATTTCATGCGGATACGGAGGGGCTGAACTTCCGAAAAGCGTTTATTGACGCTGGCCTGCATCTGGCCGGCGTATGTATCTGGGTAAAGAATTCCCTGGTGCTGGGCCGCAGCGACTACCAGTGGCAGCACGAGCCGGTCCTGTACGGCTTCCTTCAGAACGGGAAGCACTCATGGTACTCCGATCGCAGGCAAACCACGATCTGGAACTACGACAAACCGAAGCGGAACGAAAATCATCCTACATCCAAGCCACTGGACCTGCTCGGCTATCCGATCTGCAACAGTTCCCAGGAGAATGCCATTGTGCTGGATACCTTCGGCGGCTCCGGTTCCACACTGATGGCCTGTGAGCAGCTGCGGCGAATCTGCTGTACAATGGAGCTGGATGAGAAATATGCGTCCGTTATTCTCCGGCGTTATGCGGAGAGTGTGAACAGCACTGATGACGTGTATGTCCTTCGGGATGGCGAACGGGTTCCATATGCCGCACTGGTGAAAGAGGTCGGTACGGATGGATAGTCTGAAGCTGGGCAGTCTGTTCGACGGCTCCGGCGGTTTTCCTCTAGGCGGTCTGCTTTGTGGAATCACGCCCGTGTGGGCCGCAGAGATCGAACCGTTCCCGATCCGTGTTACAACCAAACGCCTGCCGCAGATGAAGCACTTGGGCGATGTGTGCGCCATTAACGGCGCGGAAATCGAGCCTGTGGATATCATCACCTTCGGCTCCCCTTGTACTGACATGAGCTGTGCGGGGAAAAGGGCCGGACTGGGAGGTAAGCAATCCTCCCTGTTCTATCAGGCAATTCGTATCATCAAAGAAATGAGGGATGCAACAGATGGACAATATCCGCGATGGATCTGCTGGGAGAATGTTGTCGGCGCGTTCAGCTCGAACGCGGGGATCGACTTTAAATCCGTCCTCGACGCGGTCATCGGTATTGTCGAGCCGGGTGCCGCGGTGCCTATGCCTGCGAAAAACCGCTGGCCATACGCCGACGTTTACATGGGAGACGGATGGAGCGTTGCGTACCGCACTCTCGATGCAAGATACTGGGGTATCCCCCAGAGAAGAAAACGTATCTATCTTGTCGCAGATTTTGGAGGTCGAGGTGCCGGACAAGTACTATTTGAGTCCGAGGGCGTGTCAGGGTATTCTGCGGAGAGCTTCCGTGCGTGGCAAAGAGCTGCCGGAGCCGCTTCGGACTGCGCTGGAGAGGCAGGCTGTCTCTGTCTGAATGACCAGGGCGGCATCTGCATGGACATCTCCACAGATGTATCTGGGACACTCCGCGCTCAGATGGCTGGGCATCCGCCGTGTATCCTGGATCTCCGCACAGAGCATTCCGCCCAAGCGGTTGTGACACTCTATGAAAATCATCCCCAGGACTCCAGATATACCGGGCCGCTGACCGCCGCGCCTACAATCAGCGGCAATTATGGCACAGGCGGAAATAACCAGCCTTTCGTACTAAGGCAGCCGAAAACGTATGATGTCCGCTTTACATCTGAGGGAACAAAAAATGCCCGGCAGAACGTTTATGAAACAGAGATATCGCACACGATTGATACCGGCGGAAACGCTCCTGATTCCAATCAGGGCGGTGTGGCAGTGGTTTCCGACAGCAAAACCTACTCCATCACGCCATGCAGCTATATGCAGGTTGTGGAGGAGCAGGTTCCTACGCTGACAGCACGGGATTTTAAGGGTCCCACAATGATCAATCGCGGCTGTTCTGTGCGGAGACTCATTCCCGGAGAATGCGCTAAACTGCAGGGTTTCCCGGCGTGGTGGTGCGCTGGTCTGGAAACCGAGAATCCCACTGAAGCGGATATCAGCTTCTGGACGGAGGTCTGGGAAACACACCGCAGGGCGGTGGGCACCTCCAGCAGGCCCAAGAGCCGGAAGCAAATTGTCAAGTGGCTGCAAAGCCCATATTTGGATTCGGCGGAGTACAAGATGTGGGGAAACGGCGTTCCTTTGCCCTGCGTCTTTTTTGTTCTTGCCGGCATTGTGTGGTCTACACAAATTTCCAACAGATAATTTGTTACAGTTATGCCAATAAACAACTTGCTATTCTGGCCGTATAGAGCGAATATGTAACCAATGAAAGCAAGGAGGCACAACGCCATGAAAACCAATAATTTTTATTTGGACTACAATGTGACCGGCCCTGAACGAAAGCAGCTGGTACAGGCCATTGCCACTTACACGGAAGTGGATTCCAAGTACCTGGGAGCGCCGACATTCTCCTACCAGGTAGACTTCTTCACCATCGACCGGAACGGCATAGTTTCCTTTGATGACAGGGCTGACAGCGAACTGATCGAGGGCTTGATTGATTACCTGGCCGAACGGGGCTTCGAGGCCCGCACAACGGCCTCCGGCTGCAAGGACAAGGAATTGCCCGCCGAAGAAGCCAAAGGCGAACCTGCCCCCAACAGCGGGGCGCAGGGAGGCGAATCGCCGGTCATTCGGATGCCCTCTGCCAGCTTCACCCCAGAGGCATTGAAGAACCTTCACGCGCTCATCGCGGCCAAGGGGCGGTTGATCCGCAAAGCCATCGGCGTCGACGACTTGCCCGTTGAAAGGGGCAGCGATATGATTTCCTTCCCTTGGTTCAATGGTGAGGTCACTGGTGATGAGGTCAAGGCATACGCACACCTGATTACCGCGCTCTGCGACATGGCTCGGAACCAGAAACGCATCACCGCAAAGGAGAAAGATACGGACAATGACAAGTACGCCTTCCGATGCTTCCTCCTGCGGCTGGGATTCATTGGGACCGAGTACAAGGGGGAGCGGAAAATCCTGCTCCGTAACCTCTCCGGCAACAGTGCGTTCAAAAGTGGCCAGCGGCAGGCAGCCGCTGAAGCCAGCAGCGAGGAGGCATAAAATACACAATATCCTGCCCGAATGTTTGTGTACAATATGAATCGAAATAACTTGCTATTTCTCCGTTTTAGAGTGATTAATACACTACCGAAAGGAAAACAACACAAAACGGAGGACAAAACCATGAACAAGAAGCTGAAGAACCAGATCGCCGAGATGAAAACACAGACCATCGGGGTTGAGGTTGAAATGAATAACATCACCCGGAGCAGGGCCGCCAAGGTAGCCGCCGAGTTCTTCGGCACCGGTCGCCACGGGGATACAGCTTACCGGAACGGCTACCGCACCTGGTCCGCCTGGGACGCCCAGGGCCGCGAGTGGAAATTTCAGCGGGACAGCAGCATCCACGGGCCAGACGACGAAAGGTGCGAGATGGTCACCCCAATTTTGACCTACGCCGACATGGACCTCCTGCAAGGACTGATCCGGCAGCTGCGGAAGGCCGGAGCCAAGAGCGACGCCGCCAGAGGCTGCGGAGTACACATTCACATCGGAGCCAACGGCCATGACGCCAAAACTCTCCGGAACCTGTCCAACATCATGGCGAGTCACGAACGCCTTATGGCAGATGCCCTGGCAATCAGCCGGACCCGGATTGACAACTACTGCCACACAGTCAACGCCGAAT
>CAMWQV010000037.1 GCA_947176425.1 uncultured Clostridia bacterium | reverse complement strand
CCCTTTCTGCGGGAAGCGTTTTCCCTGGAAGAACGGACAAAAATACTCAATACGAGAGTTGAAAATCCGGCGAATCCTAAATACAGCACCAACGGCGGCTTAGGTTCCGTAGACAAGCTGTTCGCGCTGAGTTTGGGCGAAGCGGAGGAGTATCTTCCCTCTGAACCGCTCCGTGCGGCGGGCGCGTGGTGGTGGCTCCGGTCCCCCGGAAGCAACCTCCTCAGCGCGGCAAGCGTGGACAAAGACGGCATGGTCTACGATACGGGTATCAATATCCACTACACCGACGGCGGCGTCCGGCCTGCCATGTGGGTGCTGTTAAGGATATAAAACAGGCAATCCCCATCCTATCAATCTATTAAAAATCCATTACAGGAGGAAAATTTTTATGGCACCTCTCTCTGTCAGCGCTGCGGACGAAAAGCGCGTCAAGGCTTTAGGCTTTCTGAACAACAAGGGCACCGACAATTTCTCCGCCCGCATCATCACCGTCAACGGCAAAGTTACCGCCGCACAGCAGCGCTGTATCGCGGAAGCCGCCGAGAAGTTCGGCAACGGCATCGTTACCTATACGACCCGTCTGACCGTTGAAGTGCAGGGCGTCCCCTACGACAAGATTGAGGACTTCCGCGCCTACATCGCCAAAGAGGGTCTGGAGACCGGCGGCACCGGTTCGCTGGTACGTCCCGTGGTGTCCTGCAAAGGTACGACCTGCCAGTACGGCCTGCTGGATTCCTTCGGCCTGAGCGAAGAGATTCATGAGCGGTTCTACAAGGGCTACCGCACTGTCAAACTGCCCCACAAGTTCAAAATCGCTGTGGGCGGCTGTCCCAACAACTGCGTCAAGCCCGACCTGAACGACCTGGGCATTATCGGCCAGCGCATCCCCAACCTGGACCCAGACGAGTGCAACGGCTGTAAGAAATGCGGCGTGGTACAGGCCTGTCCCATGGGCGCGGCTACTCTGGAGGACGGCGTTGCGGAGATCAATAAGGACATCTGCAACAACTGCGGCCGCTGCATCGGCACCTGCCATTTCGACGCAATGGACGAGGGTACTTACGGCTATAAAATCTACATCGGCGGACGCTGGGGCAAGCTCGTTGCGCATGGCCGCCCCCTGAGCAAGGTCTTTACCGACAAGGAAGAAGCCCTGAACGTGATCGAAAAAGCAATCCTGCTCTTCCGTGAACAGGGCAAGACCGGCGAGCGTTTCGCCAAGACCATCGAACGGCTCGGCTTTGAAAACGTTGAGGCGCAGCTTCTGGGCAATGAGCTGCTGGAGCGCAAGCAGCAAATTCTGGACGCGGAGCTGCATATGGTAGGCGGCGCGACCTGCTAAAATTCCGGTTATTCGCAATATACAGCGGGGCAAGTGGTTTTTTCCACTTGCCCCGCTACCGGTGTCAGCGATGAAACAGGAGCTTCCGCAATTCTAATTTGTGCTTGAAAGATACTGGACGGTATGATATAATGGATATGAAACAGAAGAACGAAAAAAATCGGGAACGCCGGAGAGTTACTATGGCGAAAGCAAACAAGGAGTATAAAGATTCCGTCTTTTCGTTATATTTCAGCGATAAAGAACGGCTGATTGAATTGATTAACGCAATCGAGGGAACAAACTATCCGAAAGATACCAAGATCGAGATTAATACGATTGAAGAGGCGCTTTATAAGGACCGGAAAAATGACATTTCTTTTATCATCAATGGGGCGCTGGTTGTCCTGATCGAGCATCAGTCCACACTGAATGAGAATATGCCGCTGCGGATCTTTGTTTATATCGCACGAATTTATGAGCAGATTACAAAGCTGCGCAATATTTACGGTTCAGCAATGGTGAAAATACCAACGCCGCGGTTTATTGTGCTGTACAACGGGGAACGGAACTGCCCGGATTACAGACAGCTCAAACTGTCGGACGCGTTTGCGGAACAGGAAGAAAACCCCGCGCTGGAATTGAAAGTGGATCTGTACAATATCAATTACGGCAGATCGGAGATTCTAAAGAAAAGCCGCAGTTTAGAGGAGTACAGCACGTTCATTCATTATGTGCGGCAGGAGCAGAGAGAGAACGGGATGGCATTGGATGACGCAATTTCAGCGGCGATCGACCGTGCCATTGAAGATAATATCATGAAACAATTCCTGGAGAAATACGGAAGCGAGGTGCAGAATATGTTGTTTGAAGAATGGGACTGGGAAGAGTATGCAGCTGTTCAGCGTGAAGAAGGACGTATGGAAGGACGCAGAGAAGGACGCAGAGAAGGACGCAGGGAAGGCTGGGAAAAGGGCCAAAAAAAGGGGCGCGAAGATGGCGCAGTGGAGATGCTTACCAACATGATTCACAAAATGGCAAGGTCTTTTAAGCCTGAAGAAATTGCCGATGCCCTTGAACTTCCGCTTTCCCAAGTGCAGAGTATTCTCAATCCCTCCTAAGAGCCGCCGCGGCAGAATCACCCGCAGGATGCCTGTTTCCAGGCACTCTGCGGGTTTGTCAGTCTTATTTCTTAGCCTTCTCTTTGTTTCTGTTGTCGAATGGCAGAAGTTGTGTTATAATAACCGAAACCAGAACGGCAAACATACAAAAGGAGACTGCCCCATGCAGATTGGAAATGTAGCGATTTCTTCAAAACTAGCTCTCGCGCCTATGGCTGGCGTGACGGACGCCGCGTACCGTCAAATCTGCGCGGAACTGGGCGCGGGCCTGACCTGTACGGAGCTTGTCAGCGCAAAGGCCCTGTGCTATCAGGACAAAAAAAGCCGTCAGCTGCTCAAACCGTTCCCGGGCGAAAAACCGTTTGCGGCGCAGATTTTCGGCAGCGATATTGTCTGTATGGCGGAGGCCGCGCAGATTGCCGTGGAAGCCAGCGGCGCGGATATTTTGGATATCAATATGGGCTGTCCCGTGGGGAAAGTGGTCTCCAGCGGCGACGGCTGCGCGCTGATGAAGGACCCGGAAAAAGCGGCGCGTCTGGCGGAGGCGGTGGTCAAGGCGGTACAGGTCCCGGTGACGGTAAAAATGCGCCGGGGCTGGGACAAGGGCAGTATCAACGCGGTAGAATTGAGCAGAATGTTGGAACAGGCCGGTGTCGCCGCGGTGACGGTCCACGGTCGGACGCGGGTACAGATGTACGGTGGTACTGCCGATTGGAGCACCATCCGGGAGGTAAAAGAGGCGGTATCTATTCCCGTGATTGCCAACGGGGACGTATTTTCTCCGGAGGATGCGGTGCGGATTCTGCGGCAGACCGGCGCGGATATGGCGATGATCGGACGGGGCTGCTTTGGCAATCCCTGGCTGTTCCGGCAGGCGGAGGCGGCGCTGAACGGCAGTCCGTGTCCGGAACGGCCCCCGCTGGCGGAACGCTGTGACACGGCGGTGCGGCAGATTGAGCTTGCCGCCGGTTACAACTGCGAAAAGGTCGCTGTCCTGACGGCGCGGCGGCATTACGCCTGGTATCTCAAGGGCGTACCCCACGCCTCGTATTACAAGGAACAGATTGTCCGGATGGAAACATTAGAGGACGTATATCGCGTAACGAAAGGAATCAAGAGGGATCTGCATGACGGTTGAGGAACTGGTGCGGGCCGCGGCTGGAGGCGATACCGATGCCTTTGAACAGCTTGTACGGCTCCATGAAAAAAAAGTATATGCCCTGGCTCTTCGGATGTGCGGGAATCCGGAGGACGCAAATGACGCCGCACAGGAAGCTTTTTTGTCCGCTTGGAAAGGTCTGCCTAATTTCCGCGGGGAAGCGAATTTTTCGACCTGGCTGTACCGTCTGGCCTCCAACGCGGCAATCGACCATATGCGGAAAGGAAAACGGCAGCAGGAAGAATCGTCCCTGGACAACGATGACGCGCCGCTGTCAGTTCCAGACCAGGGGCCGGGGCCGCAGGAGGCGCTGGAAGGCCGGGAACTGCGGGAAGCGGTAACAGCGGGTTTGCAGGCCCTCAGCGAGGACCACCGGAAAATCCTGATTCTGCGGGAATATCAGGAATTGAGCTATGACGAAATCGCTGACGTATTGGACATGGACCTGGGGACCGTAAAATCCCGTATCTCCAGGGCGCGGCAGGCCCTGCGAAAAATCCTGCTGAAAAACGGGAACTTATCCGGCTATCTTCCGTCTAAATACTCAGAAAACAGGAAGGAGGGACGGTCATGAAGACTTGCGAGGGGTATGAGGACTTAATCAGCGCCTTCATTGACGGTATGCTGTCCAACCGGGAGCGGGTTGCCCTGATGGAGCATATGGCAAACTGTCCCGTCTGCCAGAACTATTTCAACGAGCAGATCGCCATCCATGACGCCCTGATGGACGATATGGAAACGATGCAGGTCCCCGGCGGCTTTACCAGGGCGGTGATGGAACAGGTACGGGCTGTTCCTCAGAAGAAAACAATGATTAAGCTCTATCCCTGGCGTTGGAAACAGTGGGCTGTTCTGGCCGCGTGCTGTGCGCTGGCTGTAGCGGGCGTGTGGCGGCTCGTGCCGGACCGGACAGAGGACACGACAGATATGCAGATCGTTTCCAGAGCCATGCCCGAAGGGACGGAACAAACGGAAGATACAGCGGACCTGAACGGTGCGGACCTGCCGGATGATAAAGACGGCGGCGAACCGGTCCCCGCCCCGGCAGCTGGACCGGAACAGAAATCGTCCCTGTCCCTCCCTACCCCGGCCCAGCGGGAAGCGGCGGTCCCGGAAGCTGCGGACGTAATGCCGATGGACGATGAGCCGGAGGCCGCTGCTCCAATCGCCTATGCCGGTATCCTGACCACTGACAGTCCGCTGGCTGCGGCTTGGGTGGAGGAGCATTTCGACAGCGGCTGGATTGCCGGGGAGCGCTATGAATTGAATGCCGCAGAGTATCAGGATTTGAAAGAAATACTGTCTGTTAATGACGCGGCTCTTTCGGAAACGCCCGGACCGGCGGACTGTGACAAATTTTTACTCATAGCGGACACACCTGCTTAACAAAAGAGATAAGGCTGAGGCCCCTTGAGGGAACTCCAGCCTTATTTTTTTCGGGCTCCGGCGGCAGAACAGAAAAATTTCTATAGAATTGCCGGAATACATTGATTCCTAAGAAAATTTATGATACAATATACAATAATATATTTTGCGCCGGTCCGCTTAGAGGACAGCGCATGAAAATCCGCCGCCTGGGAGTGTTCCTGTTCCGCTGGCGGCAATTCATGAAAATTCGTCTTGTTTATGTATGGGAGGGAATCTATTTTGGAAAGCAAGGATTATCAGAATATCCTGAACGCTATGCCAAAAACCGGCGTTTATGTCATTCGTCAGGACGATCACGCTCTTTTATACTTTAACCGGCATATCGCGGAAATCGCCCCCAAGACACGGCTCGGTATGCCCTGCCACCAGATTTGGACCTCGATTTGCAGCTGCTGCCCGCTCCTCTCCATCAACGGAAAGCAGGAAAGCCGCTCAATCAGCTACAGCGAGGACTTTGGCGGCGTCGTTGACCTGTCCGCTGCCCGAATCACCTGGGACGGCGCAATTCCGGCTTTCCTGATCACCATCAAGCCGCGGGTGGATACCGTCGGCTATACGTATCGGAAAGTGCTTGTCGTCGATCTGAGCCAAGACCGCTGCACTGTCTTGAAATCCGACAGCTCCGGACTGATTTTCCAAACCAGCGGCGAGAGCTTTTCTTCTCAGATGATCCGGTTTGCCGCCAGCGGCTGCATTCATCCGGGAGACGTGGAGCGCTTCAGCGCATTCTCCCGCCTTTCCCAGCTGCGCGCCGCCCTGCGTGCCGGCGACAACCTGACCTGCATCTACCGCAGGCGCAGCGATGACGGCAGCTGGCACTGGAACCTGCTGGAAATCGTCCCTGGCTTCGACAGCAGAGAGCAGGAGTCTCAGACCGCTTTCTTATGTATCAAAGATGTGGACCAGGTCCTTCGCGACGGCCTGGAACTGGAGGATATCAGCATCCGGCAGCGGGAAGTGATCCGCACCCTCGCCGGACAAAACTTCAGCGTCTATACCTTGGACATGGATTCCGGCGCGGCGGTGCCTGTGCGCATGGACGGCGCAATGCAGGAAAGCCGCCTCTCCCCAAAACTGCCCTGGGAAGACCTCCTGGTCCCCAGGATCAAAAAACGCATTCACGACGCCTATCATGCCGCCTTTGAACAGAGCTTTTCTTTAGACGCCCTGCGCCAAAGCCGCGACGCCGGGGAGGAAAAATCCGAACTGCTCTGCCAGTGGCTCTCCGGAGAGAATTACCGCTATGTCTCCATTACCGCCCAGTTCAGCCAGAGCAGCTATGTTGTCATCGCGTTTCAGGACGTAGACGAGCGTATGCGCCGGGAGCTGATCCACAGCCAGCGGGATATGCAGATGGCCGCAATCCTGCGCTCCCGGTTCAGCATGATGAACACTATCGATCTGGAAAGCGGCCTGTGCGAACGGGTCAGTCTGGATGAATCCGCCGACCTCCAAAATACCCATCTGGGCAATTACTCGTTCTATATCCAGCAGGCCCTGGAGAATTATATTGACCCGGAGGACACGTTCCACTGCCGTGAGATTCTTTCCCTGGAACATCTGCGGGAAATGGCGAGAGGCGTCGAGGACTATGAGGAAGAAATCTGTCAATACCGAATCAGCAGCAAGCCCGTGCGCTGGCTGGAGCAGCACGTTCTCTATGTCCGCCACGGTGATAAAGTAATGGTACATATTCTGGGCCGCGACGTAACGAGAGAGCATACCCGCGAGGAAGCACACCGGCAGATGCTGCAGGACCGGAGCGATATCATTACCAGCCTGAACCGCCTCTTTTTCTGTATGTACTATATTAACCTGGACAGCAACACGTTCCGCACTGTAACCCAGCTGAACCGAATCGGCGACGTGCTGGGCGACGAGGTGGACTGCATGGCCGCTATGCGGATTTACGCCAACAACTTCGTCCACCCCGACGACCGGGAATCCTATCTGCGCGTCATGAGCATCGATAACTGGCGGGAAAATCTGCGGTGGTGGCATCCCAGCATCGAAATGGAATACCGCCGCCTGCCGGAATCCCCCGACGAAGAATGCACTTGGGTCCGCGCCTCTGCGATACTGGCCCGCATCGGGTCCGGCGACCTGCCGCAGACAGTGGTTTATGTCGCCCAGAATATTTCAGAGAGCAAGCAGCAGTAAAGATAGATTGTTCTGTATTTTTAGAGAGGTCAGAAAGGAGGCGGTCAACGCCTTATGGAGAAAAAAAAGGAAAAGATTTTAGTGATTGATGACAGTACCGTACAATGTGAATTTCTGCGTTCGATTTTATGTCAGGATTTCGACATCACCGTCTGTCAGACCGGCAATGAGGGATTGCTGACAGCCCGCAACGGACGTTTTTCCCTGATTTTGCTGGACATTATCATGCCCGACATTGACGGCTATATGATGCTGCGGGAACTGAAAGCCAGCGAAGTGACAAAATACATCCCCGTGATCCTGATTACCAGTTTGTCGGATGTGCAGCACGAGGAAAGGGGCCTGCTCATGGGCGCGGTGGACTATATCACAAAGCCGTTCAGCCCCGTGATCATCAAGGCCAGAGTCAAAACCCATATCCAGCTGTACCACTATCAAATGAAGTTCAAAGCGGATGCCTCTGTTGACGCGCTGACCGGCGTGGCCAACCGCCGGAAGTATGAGGAGGAGAGCGCCGTCATGTGGCGGTCTGCAATTCGGTTCGGCCTGCCGTTTACGATCTGTATGTTTGATATCGATAATTTTAAAGCGTATAACGACACCTTCGGACACCCCGCCGGAGACAAGGTTCTGGCCACTGTCGCGGAAACTATCTCCTCCCACCTCCAGCGCTCCACCGATTTCTTTGCCCGGTACGGCGGCGAGGAATTTGTCGCGCTGTATGTGGGGGACGACTCCAAACCGACTTTTGAGTTTATGAAAACGATCCGGCAGGCTGTGGAGGACCTGCATATCCCCCACAGCCATTCAGTCAGTCAGTGGGTAACGGTCAGCGTTGGCGGCGTCACGCACTGCCCCACTAACGAAGATTCCTATGACACCTATCTGAAAATCGCTGACACAATGCTCTATGACGCCAAACGTTTTGGCCGCAATATGGTCGTCTGGTCCAACGCCAACAAGGAGACCTGGCGCGAACGCTGATATTGACACTACATAAAAAAGCTCCCCTAAAGCCTGTTTCAGCTTTAAGGGAGTTTTCCTTATTCGTCGCTGTCCTTCCCTGCGGCGGCCGTACCGTCCTTCTGCTCTCCGGCATTTTCGGTCTTGCTCTCTTTTTCCCACTGGTCAAAGAGATCATGTACAGCGCTGCGGGTATCCTGTGCCAAGCCGGGCAGCGCGCCGCCCCAGCTCTTCTCTGCCGCGGCGTAGCCCTTCTCAAAAGCGTCCCGCATCAGCCCGATCTTCTCGGGGTTTCCGCCGGTCAGGGCCTTCGCGAAATTTACGATCCGCTCCGATGTCTGCTTAACGCCCCAATAGCCGTTCTCGCTGATGGCTTCCTGAGCGGCTTTCTGCGTCTCCTCATCGACCTCGTAATCGCCGCTGGCCATAAACTTCCAGAATCCGTCGCCTTCGGCAATGGTCTTGCCCTGTTTGCCAAGCATATCCTTGACCATGTTGACAAACCGGGACTGGATCTGCGCCATATCGTTTTTCATCTGCTCCACCAGCGCTGTATTGGGCTTATAGGTCTTGCCGGCAGCTTCTTTTTCCGCCGCCGCAGCCTCTTTGTCCTCGGGTACATAGGTATCCTCGTTAGGTTTCGCAGCGGTTTCCGTTTTTTCCGCAGCAGTCCCGGCAGCATCGTTTTCCGTCGTTTCGGAAGCCGGCGTCATTTTTCCCCAGGTTTTTTTGCCCGCCTCATCGATGGACTTTTGGTAATTGGGGTTTACCGTATCAATGATATTTACCATTTTGCGTTATCCTCCCCGCAAATTAATGTACCTGTCATTCCGGCAGACAGGGTTATCAGCCGTATACGTCAAAATTATATTGGCTGGGAGCCTGCATGACTTCCGCCAGATCATTAATGAGGGCGACTTCCTGTTCCGCCACATTTTCCATTGTTTTTTTCAGCATCGCCATGTCATAATTCAACGCGAATACCTGTGAACTCATGGCCGAAATTCCGTCCATAATTTCTTCTCCTTTCCGGCAAAATTTATATTAAAACACCAAAGGGTTCCAATATACTCTTTATAAAAGATATCGTCCGTCCGGAGGAAAGCTTAATAGGACAGCAGGAAATTTTTGCACAGCTGAAAACAAACAGGCAGGCGTCCCTCCTGCACAGGAGAAACGCCTGCCTGGAACGATTTTATTTCAGCTCAGATCGAGTTCAACGATCGCGCCGGTGGCATCATCCAACTTATACAGCCGCTTATTGTCGCTGCTGAGATAGAAGGTACCCATAAACGTATTGGTCTCCTCAGGCATATCCAGCACATAGACGTTCAGCACACGGCAGGTAACGCCCGACACGCGGACCCAGCCTTCCACCGGATAGACCCGGTACTCGGCCATGGAATCCCCGGGCAGACCCAGTTTTCCGGCAGGCAGATTATTGAAATACTCCAGCTGTGCCATCAGAGCTGCCGGTTCGATGGCTTTGCTGCCTGTCTCGTATACACCTCTCCGAGCCCACGAGAC
>CAMWQV010000036.1 GCA_947176425.1 uncultured Clostridia bacterium | reverse complement strand
GGGCCTGACAATCCCGGCACTGGCGGCAGAGGCCAGCAGCGGCAAATGTACCTATGAATTTTCCAATGATCCTATCGAAACCATAAAATATGGTTTTCAAGAGCAGGATTGGGAAAACGGAGGTGTTGCGGTTGTTGAGCGTACTGTTTATATTGTACCGGACAACACGGCAGTTACCTCTAAAACTGTTCCTAATGGGAAATTGCCATATGATGTATATGACTTTACTGAGTGGCGTCATCCCCAAGAATTTACAAACGTTGGCGAGCCTTTTACTGTTGTCCCCACTAATTCGGGTCAATCCAAACGGAAATTGAGATATAATTTTTGCGGTGGGAACCATGTGTATCCCACCGCTTTTTGTTTTACCGTACACCTGCGGGTTCTCTGAAAGGCAGGGACCGGATGACCTGCTCCAGCTGCTTTGCGGAAGTGGACAGCGACAGGCTTTCCTCGCTGTTCAGGCTGATTTCCAGGACTTCCTCCAGACCTCTGCGGCCGACGATTGACGGGATGCTCAGGGCAAGGTTTTGCAGTCCATACTGGCCGTTCAGAACTACGGAGATAGGCAGTACCGCGTGTTCATCCTTAACGATGCACTCTGCAATCCGGCCAACCGCCATCGCAATGCCGTAATAAGTCGCGCCTTTGCGGCGGATGATCTCATACGCGCTGTCACGCACTTGCCGGTAAAGACGGTCAAATTCCTCTTTCCGAAGCTGGCGTCCGCGAAGACGGGAGAAGTCCTCCAGGTCCAGGCCGGATACATTAGCCTCGCTCCAGACCGCCAATTCGCTGTCGCCGTGTTCCCCGATGATAAAAGCATGGACGTTCCGGCTGTCTACGCCCAGTTCCTCGCCCATCAGCTGCTTGAGACGTCCGGTATCCAGCACCGTACCGGAACCGATCACGCGTTCACGGGGATAACCGGACATCTTCCAGGCCGCATAGGTCAGCACATCAACGGGGTTGGACACCACCAGCAGAATGCCGCCGAAATCCCGCGCCGTGATCTCCCGGATAATACTTTCCATAATGGAGATATTTTTGCCGATCAGGTCCAGACGGGTCTCGCCCGGTTTCTGGTTTGCTCCTGCGGTGATCACGATCAGCCCGCAGTCGGAAATATCGTCATACGTGCCTGCCGTGATCTCCATCGCATGGCCATAGGGAAGGCCGTCGCTGAGATCAATGGCTTCGCCTTCCGCCTTGTCACGGTTTGTATCCAGCAGAACCAGTTTCGTAAAAAGTCCCTGCTGGAGAAAACGAAACGCGATAGACGCGCCAACAAAGCCGCAGCCGATCACAGCCGCTTTTCTTGGATCAGTCATATACTCAATGCTCCTTTCTGAAATGCACTCTTAGTTGTTCCGCTTTTGGGGAAAGTTATGCGGTCATAGCAGGATTTCCCTATATCTCCAAATATCGCGTCTTGCGGAACAAAAGGCAGTTCCGGTATAATAGAGCAAAGATCATTTATGCAAATCAAGGGCGGCGTTTAACCAGCAGTCCGAATGTCCCGGCAGGACAGTATTCCCCGTCTGCCAACATCCTTGCATATCTGAAACATATCCATTGTCCGTCCTCCTCAAACAGTAAAATTTGTCCATATCATAACAGCCAACGCAAGAAATAGCAATGATTTATACCACGCAAAAGGAGAAGCATTTATGAACTTACTGCGCATCGCCGCGGCGGTTCTTACGGCGCTGCTGCTGACGTCCGCTGCACACGCCGCAGAGCCTGTCTCAGCGGGATACTATTATGGTGCAGCGGCGTCCGGATATCCGCCTGAAAATGTCCAGACAGAGCTGCTGACCCATATCAACTATGCCTTTGCCGGGATCGAGCCGGATACGGGAAAGCTGGTCCTTTCCGATCCTGTCCGTGACCAGAAAAATCTGGCCGGCCTGCGGGCGCTGCGGCAGGCGGAACCGGACTTGAAAATCGTACTTGCCGTAGGCGGTTGGGACGGGTCCGTCTCGTTCTCCGATACTGCGGCGACAGAAGCCCGGCGGGAGGTGTTTGCTAAAAGCTGTGCTGAATTGGTGCGGGCGGAAGACCTGGACGGGATCGATATTAACTGGGAATATCCGGTCTCCGGGGGCACAGCCGGAACAAAGCATCGTCCCGCGGACCGGGAAAATTTTACGCTGCTGCTTCAGGCGGTCCGCCGGGAGCTGGACCGGCTGGGAGACGGCTATATCCTTACCGCGACAGGAGCCGCCGAAGTTGGTTTCCTGAAAAAAATAGAGCCGTCCGCTGTGGCAGAGGTGACGGACCATATCTTCTTAATGGAGTATGATTTCAGCGGCCCCTGGGAAAAACGGACAGGATTCAACGCGCCTTTGGACGGCATCCGCCGGAGTGTGGAAGCCTATTTGCAGGCCGGGATTCCCGCTGAAAAACTGGTGCTGGGAATGCCGCTGTACGGCTACCGCTACGAGGGTACGGACCGCAAAAACAACGGCCTGAACAGTTCGTTCCGGTCCGCCGCGTCGGTTACATATAACTCGATTCTTGAAAATTATCTGCCCGCGTTTTCTGTGTATCGGGATGCGTCCGCGGAAGCGCCCTATTTGTATAAAAACGGTATATTTTTATCCTATGACGACCCAGACTCAATTGCCGCAAAAGCAGCTTTCGCAAGAGAAAAGGGGCTTGCAGGCGTCGGCTTCTGGGAGTTAAGCCAAGATACCGGCGGAACACTCGTATCCAGCGCGGCAGCGGCGTTTAACGGGCGCACTTTCTGGGATGTTCCGGCGGGAAGCTGGTATGCAGACGCTGTGGAAGAAGTTTTTCAGGCAGGCTGGATGACCGGCACGGAAGAGAGGAGATTTTCGCCTGACGCGCCGGTGACACGGGGGATGTTTGCCGCAATCCTGCACCGCATGGCAGAAAAACCGGACGCCGGCATTACTCCTTTTTCCGATGTGCCGCAGGACAGTTACTGTGCCGCCGCGACCGCCTGGGCCGCGAAAAACGGTATTGTGACGGGTTTTGAAGACGGCAGCTTCCGGCCTGACGCGCCGGTGACGCGGGAACAGATGGCAGTGATGCTCTGGCGGTATGCGGACGATACCGGTAAAAGAAACGGTCTTGAGGGCTTCCAGGATACGGCGCAAATCAGCGGCTACGCACAGGACGCTGTATCGTGGGCCGTGGCCGAAGGACTGCTGCAAGGCAGAGCGGAGGGACGGCTGGCACCGAAAGATACAGTCTCCAGAAGCGAAGCAGCTGTTATTTTAGCGCGCTTTGCCGGATAAATACCAAAAAACTCCTGCATGAGAGATCGTGCAGGAGTTTTATTTGTGATATTTTCCGCCCTCCAATATCTGGAATCCCCGGTAAAGCTGCTCCAGCAGCATGACACGGGCCAAATGGTGTGGGAAGGTCATGGGGGACATGCTGAACTGTACCCCCGCCTCGCTCTTGATGGACGGATGCAGGCCGTAAGAGCCGCCAATCAGGAAAACCAGACGCTTTTCCCCGCGGTTCGACCAAGTATCCAGACGGCGGGCCAGTTCCTCGCTGGAATGGAGGCGTCCCTCAATACACAGGGCAACGGTGTAGGAGGAGGGCGGAATCCGGGCGCGGACAGCGTCGGCTTCCTTCGCCAGCGCGCGCTGAATCTCGGCAGGCGCAGGGGCGTCGGGCAGACGCTGTTCCGGCAGCTCGATGATCTCCAGACGGCAATACCGGCTCAGGCGTTTGGTGTACTCCGAAACAGCCTCCGCATAAAATTTCTCTTTCAGCTTTCCGACACAGATTATGATGACTCGCTGCATGGCGTTTTCTCCAGACGATAGGCTTCGCTGACAGTCTCACAGGGCGCAACAGCTAAACGGCCTGTCCAGCCGGTTTCTGCCAGCGCACGGCGGACTGTTTCCAGGGCTAATGCGGGGGTATTGTTTTCCCGGCTGAGATGGGCCAGAAGAATCGTACTTGTACCGGCCTGTGCGCTGGCAGCGGCAAACGCGGCGGCTTCGGCATTGCTGAGATGCCCCTGATCGCTGCTGATCCGGACTTTCAGGGCATAAGGATAGGAACCGGCCCAGAGTGTGTTCAAGTCGTGATTGCTCTCTAAGACCAGCAAATCAGCGCCCAGCATACGTTGGGCGGTTTTCACAGGTATGTAGCCGGTATCGGTGAGATAACCGATCCGTCCGTCAGGGGTGGTAAAGTGAAAGGCGGAGCTTTCGGGGCAGTCGTGGCTGGTGGGGAGGACATCCACATCAATATCAGGCCAGCGGAGAGTTTCATGCAGCGGAATGGTATGCAGCATAGTTTCCAGACCGTCAACACTGCGGACGAGCTGCCGGGCAGTGCCGGGGGTGCAGTATACGGGAACGGCATATTTGCGGATATAGACTGCCAGTCCTTTTTTATGGTCAATATGTTCATGGGTGATCAGGATCGCCGTCAGATCGTCCGGCTTCAGCCCTACGGAGGACAGAGACTGGCAGATCCGGCGGCAGGAGATCCCCATATCAATCAATAACCGGGTCTGTCCGGAGATCACCAGAGCGGCATTCCCGGACGAACCGCTTGCAAATGTGTGAAACGCCGTCATAGAGGAACTAACCCGCTGCGCTGATGGCAAGGTCTTCTTCCGGGCATTCGATGGAGCGGATGCTGCCGCCGATGGAGCGAATCTTGCCGATCACGTCCTCATAGCCGCGTTCGATATACTGTACATTGGATATTTCGCTGATTCCCTGTGCTGCAAGGGCTGTGATCAGCATGGCAGCACCGGCGCGGAGGTCGCAGGCCTCCAGCTGCGCACCGCTGAGACGCTCTACGCCTTCAATGATCGCCAGGTTCCCGTTCACCTGAATCTGCGCGCCCATACGCTTAAATTCGTCAGTATAACGGAACCGGCTGTTCCAAACGCTGTCGGTAATGACGCTGGTGCCGCGGGCCAGACACAGAGCCGCTGCGATTTGCGGCTGCATATCCGTGGGGAAACCGGGATACGGCATGGTCTTAATATTCGTGCGCTGGAGGGGCCCGATGCGGCTGACTAACAAACTGTCGTCGATCTCCTCAATATCCACGCCCATTTCCGTCATTTTCGCGCTGATGCAGTCCATATGCTTGGGGATAATATTGCAGATGCGTATCTCCCCGCCGCAGGCAGCTACTGCCGCCATATAGGTTCCGGCCTCGATCTGGTCTGGGATAATGGAATATGTGCCGCCGGCGAGACGCTCCACGCCACGGACTTTAATGACATCCGTACCGGCGCCCATAATATTTGCGCCCATAGAGTTGAGGAAATTCGCTACGTCTACGATATGCGGTTCTTTTGCCGCATTTTCGATAACGGTCATTCCTTCTGCGAGAGCGGCGGCGAGCATGATATTGATTGTTGCGCCTACGGACACTTTGTCTAAAAAGATATTTGCGCCCTTGATTATGCCGCCTGCGGCCTCTGCGATCACGAAGCCGCTCTGGGTATCCACTTGGACGCCCAGCGCACGGAAGCCTTTTAAATGCTGGTCAATGGGACGGGTGCCGCCGAAATCGCAGCCGCCGGGCAGGGCTACGTCAGCAGAGCCGAAGCGTCCCAGCAGTGCGCCCAGCATATAGTAGGACGCACGGCAGCGGCGGGCGGTTTCATAGGGAACGCGTCCGTTGCGGAGACGGGAGCAGTCTATTTCTACGGCATGGGGATTCATAAAGCGAACTTTAGCGCCTAAGTCCTGTAAAATCCCCAGAAGGAGCGCAACATCGCTGATCTGGGGAATGTTTTCAATACGGCAGGGACCGCTGACCATCAAAGCAGCGGGAATAATAGCAACCGCGGCATTTTTTGCGCCGCTGATATGGATTTCTCCAAACAAGGGACGACCGCCCTCGACAATATACTTGGTCAAAGAATTGCACCTCTTTGTTAATATATCAGCTTGGTAAATACAGTTTACCCAAGCAGGAACACTTCATACCGCAAAATCGCGGCAATCCGCAGACATAATCATAGATAGTACTTAGTATAACAGGTTTTTCCATAAAAGCAAGAAGGAAAAAATGGATTTATTCATAAATTTTTAATATTTGCCGCCCGCAATTTGGGGACATCTGTGCATGGGCCTTTATTTTCTCCCAATATAAGGAGATTATAGCCTCATGAAAAATATTTTTGAAAACAGCGGAACCTTTTTTATTCCCCATGCGTCAAAGAGGCAAATGACCAAGAAAGGAAATTAACAATCATGAAATACTCTATCCTTAAAACAGCTTCCCTCGCAGTATGCGCGGCTCTGCTCCTGTCCGTACCGGCCTTTGCCGCGGATGCCGCGCCCGCCGAAACACCCGAAATAACCGCGGAAGCTTCTGTTCCGGACGCCCCCGCCGCGGTAGGACTGAACGGCGCAGTCACAAAACAGGAGGACAGTTCCCTGCTGATTGCCGACACCGTTCGCGGAGAAGTGGTCGTACATCTTCCGGAAAACGTCCCCTATGTTGACGGCACCACCGGCCAGCCGCTGGACATCAAGCAGCTGAAAGACGGCGACACGCTGCAAATCTGGGTTGGCCCGGCGATGACTATGAGCCTGCCCCCGCAGACAAACGCCGAAGTCCTGATCGGGAACCTCCCCGCAGAAAACGCGCCGAAGTATGCGGAGATTACCGCCCCGGCTGTCGTGCCTGCCCCTGGGGGAACGGAGCGCCGTATTCCCATTGCAGGCGGCGAACTGACGGTTCTGGATACGGCGGAAGTAACGCCCTATCTGACAAAAAACATTCTTACTGTTAATGATTTGGTGCCCGGCGCGAAAATTCTGGCCTGGAGCGGCGCGGACGGTAAGGTGAACAAAGTCGTGAGACTGCCTTATGGATACTCAGGATACATGACAGCAAGCCCGGACGGAGCCGCGCTGCTGGACGGCGAGGAACTGCCGGTAAAGGGCCGCGTGATCGAAACGGAAGAAATGACGCGCCTGTATCTGCCCCTGCGCGCGGCAGCGGAAGCCGCCGGGTTTGACGTAGACTGGGTGTCCGGAAAGGGCGCGGTAGTATCGCAGTACGGCACGGAGCTGTTTTCAGTGAAGAACGGCAGCGGCGCTGCGCAGACACCGGATGGGGAACACGATCTGCTGGGCGGCTGCGTCATTGACGGCGGCGTGACCTATCTGCCCGCCGATGATCTGGCTGACCTGCTGAACCTCTATTTCTATCAGTCATAAGCCGGTAAAAGACCGGCACCGGTAATTTTTCCTCCGGTGCCGGTCTTATTATCTTTATCAAGAAGCAATTAGTGGTGTTCACTTTCATGATGCTGTGATATATGGTGATGGCTTGCTTCCGTGCAGTCCAGAGAACAGTTATGATAGTGGCTGTAATCTGTACAGTCTGCCGGGCAGTCATGGTGGTGGGACGCGTCTGTGCAGTTTGTATCATTACATCCCATGCCGCTGACAAACGAAATCGCTGCAATAGACGCTGTGTCGCTTTGCTGATGCTCTTCATCATGATGGGCCTCTGCATGGTGGTGGTCAGCTTCTGTGCAGTCCAGGGGACAGCTGTGATGATGGCTGTAGTCCGTGCAGTCTGCCGGGCAGTCATGGTGATGGGACGGATCTGTACAGTTTGCATCACTGCATCCCATACCGCTGACAAACGAAATCGCTGCAACAGCCGCTGTGCCGGTTTGCTGATGCTCTTCATCATGATGGGCCTCTGTATGGTGGTGATCAGCTTCTGTGCAGTCCAGGGGACAGCTGTGGTGATGGCTGTAGTCTGTGCAGTCTGCCGGGCAGTCGTGGTGGTGGGATGCGTCTGTACAGTCTGCATCATTGCACCCCATGCCGCTGACGAATGCGCTGATAGCAGTACCTTTTGCAGCCTGAGAAGGTACATCTTCCTCACCGCCGCCGCACCCTGACAGCAGGAACAGCCCTGTCATCAAAACAGCGCAAAGAGATCGTTTCATGATTATTTCTCCTTTCTAACCTGTATGATTCAGGTGATAACAACAGGATAACACATCAAGGCGTTTTTTGCAAGCGAATTTGGAACAATAAGACCTGTTCTGTAAAATTTTCCGTATCCGCCTCAAACGGTTAGCCTTCATGCCGTAAATTTGGTTGTATTTTCCGTCGGCGCATGATATACTATGACGCGTACATCCAAGACTGAAAGTAAGGAGCGTAGACTGTTTGAAAATCGTGGTATTGGCCGGGGGGTTGTCCTCGGAACGTCAGGTATCTCTGGTATCGGGCCAGAATATCTGCCTGGCCTTGCGGGAGCTGGGCCATGATGCTGTACTGATAGATATGTATTTGGGGCTGGAGAAAATAGACCCGCCTCTGCAAAACGTCTTTTCCGCCCCGGACGGTCTCTGCGGCGGTTATGTGATTCAAGCCGAGGAACCGGATTTGCCTGTGGTGCGCCGTTCCCGGTCTGTGCCGTCCCCCAGCATGTTCGGCCCCAATGTATTGGAACTCTGCGCTTTGGCAGACGTTGTTTTCCTGGGGCTTCACGGCGAATGCGGTGAGGACGGCCGCGTCCAGGCTGTTTTTGACCTCTTAGGCATCCCCTATACCGGCGCGGGGCATCTGGCTTCCGCAATGGCGATGAATAAAGCTGTTTGCAAGCAGATTATGGAACACGCCGGCATCCCCACTCCTCCCTGGCGGGAACTGACCTATCAGGAAACAGATATCCCCCGTTTGGCAGAAGAACTGCCCGTTCCCTGCGCGGTAAAAATTATTAACGGCGGTTCTTCATTGGGAATGGCGCTTCCGGATACGCGGGAGGAATTGGCGGCGGCCCTGCATGACACGCTGCGCCACGGAGATCATATTATTGTTGAGCAGAAGATCAAAGGGCGTGATTTGACGGTGGGTATCTTGGGGGACCGTTATCTCCCGGCAGTGGAAATGATTCCGCAGTCCGGAAAATATTTTGACTATGCGGCAAAATATCAAAGCGGCGGCAGTCAGGAGATTTGTCCGGCACAGATTACAGATGAACAGTGGAACATGCTCGGGGAAGCCGCCTTGAAGCTACATCGTGCGCTTGGCCTGGAGGTCTATTCCCGTGCGGACTTTATTCTGGATGAGGAAGGCCGTGCATGGTGCCTGGAGATCAACACGCTGCCGGGCATGACGCCGGGAAGTCTTTTGCCGAAGGAAGCCGCGGCGGTTGGACTGTCCTATACCGGCCTGTGCGCTGAAATTTTAGCGTTGTCCTTAAAAAAACGGAGAAAGGCAGGTAATTCTTTATGATACCGGCTACAACCGCCCAGCTTTGCGGCGCCGTACACGGCAGGCTGTATGGAGATGATTCCTGTACCGTTGCCAATCTTTCCACTGACAGCCGCAAAATCGGTCCCGGGGACTGGTTTATCCCGCTGTCCGGCGAGCGTTTTGACGGCCACGACTATATCGACAAAGCGTTGGACGCCGGGGGTGTGGGTTGTTTCTGCGCCCGTCTGCCGGAGACGCTGCGCCCGGATAAAACGTATATTCAGGTACAGGACACCAAAGCCGCCCTGCGGGATTTAGCGTCCTGGTATCGGGGACAGTTCCATTTGCCCATCGTGCAAATTACCGGCAGTATGGGGAAGACTACCCTGAAAGAACTGCTCGCGGGTATTTTATCCCAGCGGTTCCGCACCCTGAAAACCCCCGGAAATCTCAACGGCGACATCGGCGCGCCCCTGACCTTGCTCTCCTTAGAGCCGGAACATGAGGCGCTGGTAATTGAGACCGGTATGGATGAATTTGGTCAAATCCGTTGGTTAGGGGAAGCCATTCGGCCTGATATCGCCGTTATTACCAATATTGATGACGTGCATCTGTCCCATTTCGGAAGCAGGCAGGATATTCTGAAAGCGAAATCGGAAATTTTTGAAAATCTGCGTCCCGGCGG
>CAMWQV010000035.1 GCA_947176425.1 uncultured Clostridia bacterium | reverse complement strand
GAAAAATACGCCGTGGGCTGGAGGTTTGAACGCATCCCCTTAGTCGCCGCCGCCATTATGCGTCTGGCAATGTTCGAGATCCTCTATATGCCCGATATCCCCAACGGCGCGGCGATTAATGAGGCCGTCGAGCTGGCCAAAAAGTATGAGGACCCGGATGTCGTCCGGTTTGTCAACGGCATTCTCGGCACGTTTGTCAGAAAAGAAACGGACATCACGCCGCCGCAGAAATCCGATCCTTCCCGTACAAAAACGTAATCGACGTGAAAAGAGCGTACCTCCGTGCGCTCTTTTTCCGTATGCCGTTAGGAGTGTGGCCTATGGAGCATCCTGTATTTTCGGTTTCCGAATTGAATCTGTTCGTGAAAAACGTTCTGGACGGCGTTCCGGTCCTGAACCATGTCTATGTCAGGGGGGAACTCTCTAATTACAAGATTTATCCCACCGGACACCACTTTTTTACTCTGAAAGACGCAGAAGGGGCAGTCAGAAGCGTGATGTTTAAGGGACAGGCTTCCCGCCTGCGCTTCCGGCCCCGCGACGGAATGAAAGTGATTGCGCTGGGACGGGTCACGGTGTTTCCGCGGGACGGCGCCTATCAGCTCTACTGCGATTCCCTGACGCCCGACGGAATCGGAGACCTCCATGTTGCCTTTGAGCAGCTGAAAGAAAAACTGGGCCGTGAGGGACTGTTCGCCCCGGAACATAAAAAACCGCTGCCCCAATATCCGGAGACTGTGGCGATTATTACGTCTTCCGCCGGGGACGCGGTGCATGATATGATCCGGATTATGCGCCGCCGGTATCCGCTGGCAAAAATCAAACTGCTGCCCGTCCGCGTGCAGGGTCCCGATGCGCCCCCTGAGATTGTGGGCGCGCTGCGGTACGCCTGCCGCCACCGGGTGGCCGACGTGATTATTACCGGACGGGGCGGCGGTTCTATGGAGGACCTGTGGGCGTTCAATGACGAACGGGTCGCCAGGGCCATTTACGCGGCGGATATTCCCGTGATCTCCGCCGTGGGCCATGAACCGGATTTTACCATAGCGGATTTTGTCGCCGACGCCCGCGCCGCCACGCCGACCCATGCCGCGCAGCAGGCCGTGCCGGACCGGGCGGAACTGTCGGAACGGCTCCGGAGCTTGCAGCTTCGGATGCTGCAGGCGGAGAACCGCCGGATCGAACTCCAGCGGCGCAGGCTGCAAAGTCTCGCCGCGAAACGGGTCCTGACTGACCCGCTGGCGGTCGTGCAGGACAAACGGATGCTGCTGGGACATCTCCAGAAAGAATTGTATCACGCCGCCGCCGTCGGATTAGCGGGGCCAAAAAGACAGCTGGCCGCGTTAAGCGCGTCTCTGGACGCGCTCAGTCCATTGAAAGTATTGGCCCGCGGATATGCCGTGGTCACGGACGAGGACGGCGTGCCCCTGCGGAAGGCTGCCGGCACGGCTGTTGGCAGCAGAGTGGTGAACCGGCTGGCGGACGGCACGCTGTACTGCCGGGTGGAAGACGTTGCGGAAGGGGAGGACAAGCTATGAGCCGAAGCTTTGAGGAGAATATCAACCGTCTGGAACAGATCGTGTCGCTGCTGGAACGCGGCGACGTGCAGCTGGCGGAATCTTTGACTCTCTTTGAGGAGGGGACAAAATTAGTGTCCCATTGCTCCGCTTTGCTGGACAGCGCGGAACAGAAAGTTGTAAAATTACAGAAAGGGCCGGACGGCGAACCAAGAGAACTGCCGTTTGAGGAGGAATGATCATGAGCGATTATCAGCAGCGTTATCAGGAATATTTTGAGGAGATTGAGCATTTTTTAGGGAACTTATTTCAGGGGGAACAGCCCTATGACCGTTTGCAGGAGGCCATGCGCTACAGCCTGCTGGGCGGCGGGAAACGCGTCCGCCCGATTCTGACACTTGCCTTCTGCGATCTGCTGGGCGGCGAACGGGAAAAAGCGCTGCCCCTGGCCTGCGCGCTGGAATTGGCGCATACTTATTCTTTGATCCATGACGATTTGCCGTGCATGGATGACGACGAACTGCGCCGGGGCCGTCTGACCTGCCACACGGTCTACGGCGAAGCCACCGCCGTATTAGCCGGGGACGCTTTGCAGGCGGAGGCGTTCGGCCTGATCGCCAACGCGCCGGGCCTGTCCGGAGATCAGAAGGCAAAGGCCGTTTCCGTGCTGGCGAAAGCCTGCGGCGGTGACGGCATGACCGCGGGACAGATTTTAGACGTGGAACAGCTGGCCGCCGGTCAGGAAGAATTGAGGCTGATGTACGGGCTCAAAACCGGTATGCTGCTCAAAGCTGCCGCGGAATTGGGCTGCATTGCCGCGGACGGAGACGAAAACGCCCAAAAATGCGCGGCGGAATATGCCGGACATTTGGGTCTGGCGTTTCAGGTGCGGGACGATATGCTGGACGTGACCGCCGATGAAACGGAATTAGGAAAATCTGTCGGTTCGGACCGGGCCGTGGGAAAAACAACCTTCGTGGATGTGATCGGCCTGGAAGCGTGCGGCGTTCTTGTCGCGGAGGAAACCGCCCTCGCGAAAAACGCTCTGGCTGGCTTTGAAAACAGCGGTTTTTTATGCGCGCTTGCCGGAAACTTGGCGGACAGGAGGAAATAGCGGTGTATTTTGGCGTTCTGACCAAAAATCCCATCATTGACTGCGGCCTGCTGGCGTGGTTCCTGGCGCAGCTCATGAAAGTGATTCTGGACCTGGTTCTGCTGGGCGCGGCGGGATGGAAACGCTTCTTTTCCAGCGGCGGGATGCCCAGCAGCCACTCCGCCCTGGTTATGGCCTGCACGACCTCCATCGGAAAACTGTATGGAACCGGCAGCCCGGTCTTTGCGGTCGCCGCCGTCCTGTCCGCCGTTGTGATGTACGACGCCTGCAATGTCCGCCGCAGCGCAGGGGATACCGCCCGCCTTGTGAATAAGCTCCTGGAACATCTGGAACAGCTGACCGCCGAAGAACTCGCCGGTAACCTCCGGGAAGTCATGGGCCATACGCCGCTGCAGGTCCTCATGGGCGCGCTGCTCGGGTTCGGCGTCGGGATGCTGGCCGCGCCCTGAAGCGTACCCGGGCGGGAGCGCGGCTCCTGCCCGGCCCCCTGTTTTTCTCAAAGAAAAATTTCGGTTCCTGTCCTATTGCCTTTTTTGTAAAAAACGATATAATCTAATTTATCATATTAGATTAGGTGGTTTTTGAGATGACATACCGAATTATCTGCGACAGCTGCACGGACTTGTCCCCTGAAATGCTCTCCTGCGTGTCAAAAGTTCCGCTGACCATCCGGGTCGGGGCGGATACGATTATAGATGACGAGAATTTTGACCAGACAGAACTGCTGCGTAAAATGCGCGCCTGGCCCGACGCGCCGAAAACGGCCTGCCCGTCGCCGTCCGATTATATGGAGCGGTTCTGTGATGACGGCGATAATTATATTGTCACACTCTCCAGCAGGCTCTCCGGTTCGTACAACGCCGCCGCCCAGGCCAGGGATATTTACCGGGACGAGGGCGGCACGGGCAATGTGCATGTGTTCAACTCCCGCTCCGCTTCCGCCGCGCAGACGCAGATCGTGCTCCTGATTAAAGAACTGGCCGGGAAAGGTCTGCCCTTCCCGCAGGTGGTGGAATTTGTGGAGGCGTATATCAACCGGCTGCAAACCCTCTTTGTGCTGGAAACGCTGGATAATCTGCGGAAAAACGGCAGGCTGACCAAAGTACAGTCCCTTGTGACCGGCGCGCTGCGGGTGAAGCTGCTGATGGGCGCCACCAGAGAGGGAGAAATTCAGAAGCTTGGACAGGGTCTGTCGGTCCGGCAGACGCTGGCAAGAATGGTCGCGCATATGGCGGACAGCGCAGAACATGCGGGACGGCGGCTGGTATTGGCGCACTGCAACTGCCCGGAACGGGCCGGGTATGTACGGGACCTGGCGCTGCAAAAATGCCGGTTCAGTGAGATTTTGATTGTGCAGACCGGGGGGATCGCCACCGTTTACGCCAACGACGGCGGAGTCGTCGCCGCGTATTAAACCGTTTTTTCAAAGCGGCAAGAATAATTACGGGAGAGGGCAGCCGGACTGTGCAAAAGTCTGCTGCCCTTTACAGCCGTCCCTGCCGGCGGCAGGGACGGGCGGCCAGTTTTAATATGGATTAGGAGGTATTGATGATGTTGCGCATCGCGCTGTGTGATGATGACCAGAATTTCATGCGCAAACTGCATCAGGATATCGTGAAATGGCATCAGGAATCCGGGCACAGCAGTAATATTTCTGTCAGGGAGTTCTCTGACAGCGCCTATCTTGCGCGCACAATACGCGGAGGCAGCGGTTCCGATTTGTTCTTTATTGACATTGAGATGCCCGAATTGAATGGTATGGAACTTGCCCGGCAGATCCGGGCTTGCCTGCCGGGGGCAATTATTATTTTTTTAACTTCTCACAGCGAATTTTGTCTGGAAGGGTATAAGTATGGCGTTTTGCGTTATATTCCGAAATTGGATCTGTCCCATCGCCTTCCGGAAGCCTTAACCGCCGCGCAGGCGGAATTTTCTAAACTGGAAACCGGTTTCCTGACCGTGCGGCATTACAGCGACGTAATGCGGATTCCCTACCGGGAAATTGTCTATGTCCGCCATGTCCTCCGCAGTTCTCAAATTATTACCCTTAACCTGGGAATGATGAAGGACAACCGGGGACTGAAGGCGGTTCACGAACAACTCAATGACAGCCGGTTTATCTATATTGACCGCAGCACGTTTGTGAACCTTGACCACGTCCGCCAGATCAAAGGAAGCGAGGTTATTCTGCGGAATATGGAGCGTCTGCCAATCAGCCGCCAGATGCTGACAAAAGTAAAGTGTACGATCAACCGCATGTGGGGAGATTAAGCGATGGGATATTTCGATTTGCTTGAGTGGACGGCTACGTTTGTGGAAGACCTGATTATCCTCTGCACGATTACTGCCGTTTCCGGAAGGCGGCAAAAATCACAGCATTATCTTCTTATTATACTGTCTGCCGTCTGCCTTACCGGTTTAATCAATTTCCTGAACTCAATTTCCACGTTTTCATTTCTTACGCCGGTTATTTCCATGTGTTTCTCCGCTCTCGTTCTGTCTCGCGTCACGTCCGCCGGGCCGCTGCTGCTCCGCGGTACGGCCTGCATCATGGTCTATTTCGTGGTTCTGACCATAGACTATATTGTTTTTGCCTTATTCGGCGTGCTTCTTGGGTGGTCGGAGAACACGTTTCCCATCTTAACGGCGCCGGGAATGCCAAGAGCCATGTTAATCGTCATTACGAAATCTATGGATGTGCAGCTCTATTTTCTCATCCGCAGATTTTTACCCAGAATTTGCGCGCTAAAGAAAAAATATCATCTGGCTCTGCTTTTGATTTGTCTTGCAGCTTATATAACCACACAGTATTTTTTCAGCGTGTTTTTGTATTCTGAAAAAGACACATTGTACAGGATTGTTATATTTTCGTGGATATATATTCTTTTCTTTGTTGCAATTGTCATCATGGCCCTGATTTTAATCACAAAATCTGAACAGGAAAAACAGACCCACATACTCCTAAAAAGGACGAATCAGTTATTGACGGAGAATTACCAGCAGCTCCACGGGTTTCAGCAGAAACACGCAAAGCAGATACATGATTTTAACCACCATCTTACCGCGTTGAAGGGATTGGAAGCAGCCGGAAAGCACGCGGAAGTTTCTGAATACATCAACTCTCTGCTCTCCACCGCATACCGGGAGACGGCATTATGCCACAGCGGAAGCGATATTATTGACGCGGTCATCAACTACAAGGCCGCCGAGGCGGAACAGCTGGACATTAAGTTCAGCTTTACAGCAAATTTTCATATTCCAACCAACATTGATCCTGTAGATATATGCGGCGCGCTGGCGAATCAGATTGACAATGCTTTTGATGCCTGCCGCAATATGCCGGACGCAGACTTCCGCGAGGTCAAGGTCATTATCAAACAGGTTGAGAATTTTGCCTTTTTTCGAGTGGAGAATACGGCGGCCTGCAATCCCTTTGAAAATAATCAGTCCTTAATCAGCACAAAGACTGATATGTCCGTGCAGCATGGACTTGGCCTTAAAAATATACATGATATTGCGGACAAATACAGCGGATTCCTGCGGAGCGAATATAAGGATGGATTCTTTGTCTCTGTTGTCTCGCTTTGCTATGAACCATTGGATACATAAAAACCTGCCAGTTAATCAAAATCTCTTTCGTCATCCTCCCTCCCTGCTGTATAATTCATAAGAAAGAAGGGAAATGTTATGCTGCACGCTTGTGCCGTCAATTTCACAGAGTTCTTATACAGACGATGCAGTTTACCCGCCGGTCGCCGGGATGTTTATATCTACGGGTCAGAAGTATTCTTCTCAACAAGCTTGTCCGTTATCTCTGTCCTTTTCCTTTCGCTTCTGATGGGCAGGCCCCTTTCCGGCATTCTGTTCATACTGATATTTGTCAGTCTTCGTATGTTTGTTGGCGGTTTTCATGCGGCAACATATAGACGCTGTTTTCTGACGACGAACAGCGTTTTTCTGCTCACGCTGGGCGGTTCCGTATTGCTGGAACATGGCGGGCCTTCCGCAGCAGCGTTGATTTTGCTGTCTTCTGCCTGCGTTATCTGGGCCTTATCGCCTGTACGCAATCGCCGGCATCCTCTTTCAGAAAAGGCATACCGGAAAAATAAGAAAATCGGACGGGTCCTTACGGCGGCGGAGGGCATGGCATCCATTTTTGTGTTCTTAATCGGGAAAAATCTTGCAGCCCTATCCATCTCAACGGCATCTTTTACAGCGGTTGCTGTAATGATGATAGCAGCAAAATTAGCTGAGGGGAGGGAATATTGTGACTGATTTCTGGTCTTTGATAGCGTCTCTGATTGAAACAATCGCCGGTTGGGGCGCGGGAGCCGCTTCTAACGGTGTGGCTTACGAACCTAAGGTTCCTAATGAACTTAGAAAGTAATCCCATACAATGAAAAATGACTGAAAAATTGCAGTTTGCTGACAAAGCCGGCAGGGACACCGTCCCTGCCGGCTTTACCTGTTCTCTGTCCGGACTCCCAATTTTGCTGGCGCGGATTTTGTTAACAGTTTGTTCATATATTCGGCGCCGCAGATCCATTCGCGCAGGATTTCTGCCCGCTTGTACAAAAGCCATTGTCTGATTCCGGAATTTTGAGTATAGTAAAAATGTGCCCGGCTGACCGGCCAGGACATCCCGGAAGGAAGAGAAAAAGAAAGCAGGAGGATTGGACATGAAGAAACAGATAAGAATGCTGTCTCTGTTTTTGGCGCTGGCGATGTGCGTACAGCTGCTGCCGGAACCGGCTTTGGCTTACATATCGGAGTCGTTTGACAGCCTGACGCTGACCGGCAGGGACGGCAGGGAGATTACCGTGGACGAGAGCTGGGAGGAGAAATTCCCATACGGGACCTTCGCCTTCCAGAACAGCGAGCTGAAGATCGAGGAAGGCGGCAGGCCCGGCGTGCTCCAGGTCTACCGCCTGGGCGGGACCACCGGAAAGGCCATAGCCTACATCCAGTACGCCCCCGCGTTTGCGCGGATCAGCGAAGACGAGTTCGCGTATGCCAACGCCGCCGGGTATGGGGACATCCTCATTGAAGCGGAGGACCCCCTGCCCATCGCGGCCTATCAGGCCATAGGCAGGGAGCCCGGACCGTATGCGCCCTCTGTCCCTGCGGAGATTATCGTGGACGCGCCGGAGACGCCGGATACGGGGGACTATACCCTGACCGCCGGTGTCCAGGCCGACGCTTACCAGTGGTATGCGCTGGGCGACGGCTGGGAGGAAGAGGTCTCCGGCGCTGTGGAGCCCGCCTTTGTGGTCGATGCGGAGAGCTACGCCGCCTTTGACTTTTACTGCGTTTACACGGTAAACGGCGTGCGCTACGGCTCGGACTCCGCCAAGGGCGCGGCCTATGTGCCGGAAGAGGAGGAGGAGGAGCTGGAGGCGATGCCTGAGGGCCTGCCGCTGAATCCGGACCCGACTTACAGCGCCGTGATGATGGACCCGGAGAAGCCGGTCTGTCTGTTCAGCCTGACCTTTGCGGACGGCGAGTGGGTCAAGGAGATCCATATCTCCGCGCCCCAGGACGATATCGCGGAGCCGGACAAGTTCGGCGCCTTCACCATCGTGGACTGCGACGGCGCTTCCCTCTGCGACGCCGCCAACACCCTGGCCCTCCATGTCATCGACGACGAGGCCCCCGAACCCAGCCAGCTGGGCTTTGAGCTGGCCGAGGCGGAGTTTGACAAGGCAGAAGGCGCCGCGGAGCTGACCGTGCGCCGCACCGGCGGCAGGCAGAATGTGGTCTCGGTGGAGTACGCCTCCGAGGACGGCACCGCCGTGGGCGGCAGGGACTACAGTCCCGTCTCCGGCACGCTGCTGTTCTACGCCGACGTGGACGAGCAGACCATCACCGTCCCCCTCATCGACAGCGGGGCGGAGGAGCGGCTTGCCTTCCAGGTGGTCCTCTCCAATGTCAAGGGCGGCGGAGAGGCGGAGCTGTGTACCCTGACCGAGGGAATGGACACCGTCCAGGTGTTCCTGTACAACTCCAACACCGGCAGGGAGGAAAACCTGGCCACCCTGCTCTATGACAGCGAGGCCGTGGACCTCACCGCCCAGGTAGCGGAGCAGAGCGGTTCCGTGGCCCCGGTGGGGGCGGAGCCGGTCACAGGCGAGCAGGCGGCGGAGACGGCGGAGGAGCTGGAGGCCGTCATCGGCTACGGGCCGGACGATACCGTGCCCTATACCTTCAGCTATTCCGAGCCTGTCCGGTTCTCCCGGAGATCTATGGAAGGGTATGACAGCAGTTACTGGAAAAATTATACCCAGATCACCGACAACAGCTATTTAGGCTGGGAAGCAGACCGCTTTGACATCGGGTCCTGGTCCGGCGGCGTGCAGACTGTCGGCGGCGGCCGGCGGCTGAGCGGCAGAGACAGCAAAAGAGCGTCGCTGTTTATTTCCAATCTTGACCATTACTACCGCAGTGTCACCGCGGGATATGATTTTGAAGCCGCGCTGGCCAGCGACTGGGACATAACCTGGTATGGACTGGAGTATGTATATCCATGGAGCGAACTGCACATCAATTCCGGAGGCCCGGCGTTCCGGAAGGACGCCGGAGTCACGCACAGCGGCAACTGGTTAAAAGGTTATAAAATTTCGTGGTACAGAAACCAATCTATGACGGGCAGCTGGGGCATGGGGCAGCCCAGAGCGGGCGAGATGGTCCTGGGCCTGAGCAAGTACGACGCGCACGGTTCTAAAAACGATGCCTACTGCCACCTGAAGTACGCCATGCTGGAGCGCCGGACTTTCTCCAACGACCTGGGACTGACGGTCTATACCGCCAATGACGCGGATACCGCGCCCGGCGGCGGCGCGCGGCTGACCTATTCCTCCGGCGTCTACAACTCCATACGGCCCAAAGTGACCATCGTGAGGGAAAAGGGCGGCGTCAACAGCAGCGGGCGGCTGTATGTCGGCTCTCAGCTGAAGATCGAGCTGGCCAGCACGGTCTCCTATTTCCCCGCCCAGCAAAACGCCGCCGTGGCCAGCTATGATTACACGGTCTATCTGACAAACAGCAGCGGCGACATTGTGACCCGGGCCGTCAAGGGCAGCGGCAATACCTACTGCCTCACCATGGACTGGGAGGGCCTGCGCGATGGGGGTCTGAACGACCGGTATACCCTCAACATCGTCATGACCCGCAGGCAGGACATTACTATCAATATTACCCCCTCCGTTGACCGGATGACGGACGCGGAAGGCAACGCCCTCCCCGCCATCGCCCCCAGCAAGCACGCGGAAGGATGGAAGCGGTGTTCAGCCAGCGGCGCCCCGAATATTACAGCAGGCTGCTCCT
>CAMWQV010000034.1 GCA_947176425.1 uncultured Clostridia bacterium | reverse complement strand
TAAGGGGTATTTAAAAAAATTTTTAACTTCATGAAAACGGGCCGCAAATTATGGGGTTGCGGCCCGTACTTTTACTCTGGTTTTGTTCTTTGCCCTGTCCGCATCACGATTCGAGATATTTCAGGGAAATTATTTCAGCTCGACTTTGCCGCCGGCTTCCTCGACTTTGGCCTTCATAGCCTCGGCGTCTTCCTTAGACAGAGCTTCTTTCAGGGTCTTGGGCGCGCCCTCGACAGTCGCCTTCGCTTCGGCAAGGCCCTGACCGGTGATTTCGCGGACGACTTTAATGACCTTGATCTTGCTGGCGGTATCGAAGCCGGTCAGCACAACGTCAAACTCGGTCTTTTCAGCGGCAGCAGGCGCGTCTCCACCGGCGGCAGGCGCGGCCATAGCGGCAGCGGACACACCAAATACTTCTTCCAGCTCATGGACCATCTCGCTCAGTTCCAGAACGGACAGATTCTTGATTTCTTCGATCAAAGCGGTAACTTTTTCGCTAGCCATTGTTAGGTACCTCCTAAATAATTATAGAAATAAATAATGTGCAGGACCGCTTATTCAGCGGCGGCGGGCGCGGCGTCACCATCAGCGGGCGCGCCTTGTTTTTCAGCGATCTGTTTGATCACGCAGGCCAACGCGGAAATTGGTGCCAGCATTGTGCCAAGGACTTGGGCCTGCAGGACCGGCAGCGGCGGGATAGCGGCCAGCGCCATGACTTCCTCAAGGGGAATGGCTTTACCTTCCATGAAACCGCCTTTGATCTCGAAGCGGCCTTCAATTTTCTTAGCAAAGTCATTGACGACGCGGGCGGGGGCGACGGGATCATCGTTGCAGACAGCCAGGGAAGTGGTGCCGCTGAGCAGCCCGTCCAGCTCGTTCATGCCGCAGTTGTCCACGGCGAAGCGCAGAAGGGTATTTTTCACGACGGCGTAATCCACGTTATTCTTCCGCAGTTCAGCGCGCAGGGCAGTGTCCTCGGCCACAGTGATGCCCTTGTAATCCACCAACACACCAGCCGCAGCATTTTTCAGCTTATCAGTCAGATCAGCAACGATCGCCTGTTTTTCGCTGAGAACTTTTGCATTAGGCATTCTTGTTTTCACCTCCATCAGATTTGCAGGGATCGGAATGCGTTCAAACAAAAAAAGGAAACGGTCTCTGCGAAAAGACGCAAAGACCGTGCTAATCGAATCGATCGGCAATCCTCGGCAGGATTTACGCAAAGCAACCTGCTGTCTTTGGAACGCGGATATATTATACACAACTCTGCTCTGTTTGTCAAGCATTTTTTTCATTTTCGGCGTTATAAAATAATTGCAGGGATTTTTAAAAGGAACTATGAGCTGTCCAAAAACCAGAGAGACCACTGAAAACGGTGATCCCTCTGGTTTACTATTCTGTTAAATCAGATTATTTTCCGAGTTTTGCACGCAGTTCCGCGCCCATATCCTCGTAACCGGGTTTGCCCAGCAGCGCAAACATATTCTTTTTATACGCCTCAACGCCCGGCTGATCGAACGGGTTCACACCCAGGATATAGCCGGACAGTCCGCAGGAATACTCAAAGAAATAGATCAGCTCGCCTAGGGTAAAGGCGTTGATCTCACCGGCGCGGACGATCAGGTTGGGGACGCCGCCCTCCACATGAGCCAGCAGCGTGCCGTCCATTGCCTGCGTCGCGATAAAGTCCATATCCTTACCGGCCAGGAAGTTCAGACCGTCGCCGTCAGCGTCGTCATGGGGAACGCACAGCTGATGTTTGGAAGGACCAAAGCGGACAACCGTCTCGAACATGACGCGCTCTCCCTGCTGGATATACTGGCCCATAGAGTGCAGGTCCGCCGTAAACTCCACGCTGGCAGGGAAAAGCCCCTTGCCTTCTTTTCCCTCGCTCTCGCCGTAGAGCTGCTTCCACCACTCTGCGAAGAAACGGAACCGCGGCTCATAACCGGCCAGAACTTCAACCTTCTTGCCCTGCTGATACAGGTCGCTCTCCCTGCTGGATATACTGGCCCATAGAGTGCAGGTCCGCCGTAAACTCCACGCTGGCAGGGAAAAGCCCCTTGCCTTCTTTTCCCTCGCTCTCGCCGTAGAGCTGCTTCCACCACTCTGCGAAGAAACGGAACCGCGGCTCATAACCGGCCAGAACTTCAACCTTCTTGCCCTGCTGATACAGGTCGCTGCGGGCGGCTGCATACTGCCAGGCAGGGTTTTCGTCCAGGCTGGCCGCACGGCAGGTTTCCATCATGCTGGCCGCGCCTTTCATCAGCTCGTCCAGATCGATGCCGGATACCGCGATGGGCAGCAGGCCGACAGCGGTCAGAACACTGTAACGTCCGCCCACGTTGTCAGGAACAACGTAGGTATCGTAGCCCTCCGCGGTTGCCAAAGATTTCAACGCGCCTCTGGCTTTGTCCGTGGTGGCATAGATGCGCTTCGCCGCGCCTTCACGACCGTATTTCTTTTCCAGCAGCGCCTTGAAGAAGCGGAACGCTACAGCAGGTTCGGTAGTGGTGCCGGATTTGGAGATGACGTTGACGGAGAAATCATCGTCGCCCAGCAGGTCCACGATCTCCTGCATGGCGTCGCCGGAAAGTCCGTTGCCCGCGAAATAAATGTTGGGCGCGTCTTTTTTAATGAGGTTGTAGTTGTTGGAATAGATAAGTTCGATTGCAGCCCGTGCGCCGAGGTAGCTGCCGCCGATGCCGATGACTACAAGGGCTTTGCTGTCGCTGCGGATTTTTTTAGCCGCGGCTTGGATACGCGCAAATTCTTCCTTGTCGTAGTCTTTGGGCAGGTTGACCCAGCCCACGAAATCATTGCCGCGGCCGGTCGCTTCCTGAAGCCAGGTGTGCGCCTGCTTCAGACCGCCGGCAAACTTGGCGGGCTGGACGCCGGCGCTGGTCAGATCAATCTTCAACATAGGATGTATCCCCCTTCTAATAGTAAAAAATGGAGTCCTCTACGCCAAATTATACCATATCCCAGTACCGTGCGCAAGGGAAATTTGCGCGTGTTTCTGCGGGTATTTGACCGCTATATCTTAGTAGTCCCGCCATACGCATAGCGGACAGGCAGACAGATCAGAGCCGGCGCTTTTTCCGGACGGTGATTCAGAACCAGATTCACACAGGTTTCCGCAAGTTCCTCCAGCGGCTGCACAATAGTGGAAGAATCAAACTCCAGATCTCCGAAGCTTCTGATTCCGCCAAAACCGATGATCTGTATATCTTCCGGCACACGAACGCCTATCATTTGAAGGGAACCGCGAATCTGGTGTGCCAGGCGGTCCGTGACGCAGAAGATGCCGTCAAAATCCAGTCTGCCGCCGCACATATGTTCCTGAAGATAATCCTCAAAAACGGAATAGGGGGCACAGTCATTTTCCAGCTTCAAAAGGCAGGGGAGGCCCATCTCCTCACAGGCGCGCACAAAACCGTCCTTCCGCTTGTCCGGTTCATTAGGCATCCTGGGACCAACGCGGAAAAACACAAGACGCGTACAGCCATTCTCGGCCAGTTTTTTTGCGGCCAGATATCCGCCGCCGAAATTGTCGCTGGACACACAGGGAATTTTTCCGCCAAAATAGCGGTCAATAGAAACGCAGGGAATATTTTGGGGCGGCTGCAATTTGGGATTATAGGAGAGACAGATCACACCGGCTGTCATCTGCTGTTCCGCCGCCGTCACATAGAGCTGTTCTGCCTTCGGGTCGCCGTCCGTCAGGCAGAGTATCATTTTATGATTCTGCTTTGCCAGCTGTCTGCTGATACAGCCCGCCAGCTGTGCACAATAGGGGTCGGACAGATTGGGCAGCAGGACCGCGATCATATGGGTACGGCTGCCCCGCAGTCCTTTTGCGCAGAGATTCACGGAGTAGTCCAGTTTTTTGATTGCCTTCTCAACACGAATCCGGTAGTCTTCTCCCACCGGAAGCCCGTTGATTACTTTAGAAACCGTTCCGATTGCCACGCCCGCTTCCTGCGCGACATCTTTGATTGTGGCTCCGGATTTTTCTCTTGCCATAGGGTCCCTCCCTTATACAAAATCCCCCGGAAAACCGGGGGATTTCAAATTTGCAAAGATGTTATGCCCCATCCGCCAGATACGCTGTGTACTGCATGACGGCGGGCAGCCGCGGACTGTTTCTGATCACGCCGAGATAGACGGTATCGGAAAAACCCGCGCTCTGAAACAGCGGGAAACCGGAAAGATCCAGTGCGTCCCAGTTTTCCGTCAGCCGCGGCTCCAGAACAGAATACAGGGAATTATCGGGCAAATCCGGCAGCTCCAGCAGATAGCCGTTTCGGGAAAGACGGTCATAGGCTTCCCGGTTCATCAGAACAACATCCAGCTGTTCGGCGCTGATGGCGGCCAGCAGTTTCAGATTTGACGCGTAGGCGTACTGAAGATACTCCTGGGCGGGGTCGTCGGAAATATAGAGGGTTTGATACAGATATACCTCGTTCTTCTTCGGATTCAATCCCGCCGCGGTAATAAATCCCTCGCTCAGCTGTGCGTTCAGGTCATCGCCCACAGAGATATTCAGATATGCGGCATACAGAACAACGTCCTTTTTTGTCACCTGCCGGTATACGGTGTAACCCACAAACGCCAGCGCCGTCACCAGCAGCAGGATTGGCAGTTTATAATAGGTATAGATATGATCGAATTTGTCCGCCGCGCTCATTCTGCGAAAAGAGTCCCGCCGCGCCGCGCGTTCCTGGGGAGTGAGCTTCATACGCCGCCCCCGTCCTCATCGTCCTCCACATCATCGTCCTCCACGTCATCATCCGGGTCGTAGGAGCAGGCGCGGATCACATTGACCAGCAGGTAGGAGCTGAGCAGAGCGCACAGGCCCTCGCCAAACAGAAACAACGGCGTGAAGACGACAACTATGGCGAAGAACATGGCAAAATGAATGGCAAACACGAGAATCGTACAGAACAGATAGTGGGTGCCGATCAGGAAAGAATTTTTTACCATTGCCCAATTTGTATTGGAGACGCTGGCCACCAGGGGGAAGACATAGAGCAGCGCAATGACGTACACCACCGCCGCCGCTATGACGCACGCCAGCATCAGCGTAAACAGCATAGCTTCGGCGCCGGAAGAATTTGCGCGCAGGCGGTAAAGAAAGTACCCGTCCGCGCCCAGCAGTATTCCGAAAGCGAGAAAAATCAGCCACAGAACGGTGGCCTGCCGGAAATTCTCCCGAAAAGCCCGGAAGAACGTGCGGGTCAGAGAGCGGTCCTCCTCCTTGACGATCTTAAACGAGGCGTAATACAGCGCAGTGGTAGAAGCGCCAATCGTAAAGACCGGAAGCGAACACATCATCCAAAGAGCGTTGAGACAGCAGCTTTTACACAGACGCAAAAGAATCTGACTGAATTTACTGTCATAGGATAAGAATTTCATCACGCATACCTCTTGTCCCTAACATTTGGTGGAATCTCTACAGATCAGCTCCGTTTCGGTATGGACGATCCGATAGTCCAGATTTGGCTCTTTGATTCGCGTCAGCAAAAGATCAACAGCGGTAAAGGCCATAATATCCGTATGTATATGAACGCTTGTCAGGGGCGGGGTAATGATCCGGGATTCCGGCGCGTCGTCAAAACCGGAGAGCATCACGTCCTCGGGGATGGATTTTCCCAGCCTGCGCAGTACCTGCACGGCGTCCATCGCCACGAAATCATTGCCGCATATGAACAGATCCGGCATTTCCGTCAGCTCGCTGAGGCATTTTTCCATTTCCGCCGCCGCATTCTCACAGATAATAAATTTCTCCTCCACCTCCGCGCCTGCCATGAGCATGGCGCAGCGATAGGCGGTATAGCGTTCATAAAAAGATTGGCAGTGTTCATAATCGCCAAGAAAGCCGATTCTTTTTTTGCCCTTTTGGAGCATATCGTTAACCAGTTTCGTAATTCCCACCGTATTTTCCATGTAGAGCTGGTCGGAGGGCAGCGAGTTCCCGTCCCTCTTGATGGGCGTGTCTACAAATAAAGTAGGCAGACCCAGACGGCAAAGCATCTCATCATAGTCCCAGTTGAACATCTCTATACATATGATGCCGCTGCACCGCTCCTGATTGAACGTAGCAGGCAGAGTGCGGTGAACGATATTCTCGTGGTCTACGATATGGATATTCAGCGAATAGCCGATCTGCGCCAGCTCCTGCCGGAACCGGTCCAGCATCAGCGCGGCAAAGTGGTTCGTCATATGGAAGATACTGGCGGTGAACAGGGAAATTTCTCCGGCGCCTTTAGAAACCTCAGGCCGGGCGGCGGACGTACCTTCCGTCAGAGCGGTAACATACGAAAATTGTTTATATTCCATTTCTACGGCCTTCTTGAGAATTTTTTCTCTGGTGGCGTCGGCCAGCCCATCGGCATTATTGATGGCTTTTGATACCGTGTTCCGGGAAATCCCCAGCGCATCAGCGATATCCTGGATGGTAACCTTTTTCATAACCTATGCTATCCTCCATTTTCTGCTTACGGTTATGTTACCACAGGACTGTGCAAATGTCAATAAAACACTCCAGCGCACGTCAGAGTTTGTTTTTATCAATAGTATGTTACCATGTTTGTGTGCAAATGTCAATATACTTGCTTTCTGCATAATGCAAAAGCAAAATCGAAACTCTGAAACGTTTTTTGTAGAACATAACTTATTGGGCCTGTTGTTTTTGTATAAAACGCTAAAAATAGTGCAAATGATGAAAATAATTATTGACAAATTGTGAATAGGATGATATCATCAATCTGCTAAATCCAGAAAATGCTGCAAACAAACACTTTATTTGCACATTGTTTTGGAAAAATGAAAAGGAGGAGAAACATGAGTAAACCACCGACAAGTACCATTTCCCAACAAAGCGGAAGCACCAAACTGCATAACAGTATGGTGTACATCCGGCAGCATTGGCAGCTGTATTTATTCTTTATCATGCCTGCTTTCCTGCTGACGATTATTTTCCGCTATATCCCGATGGGCGGCGTTCTGATCGCATTCGAGAACTACAACCCCTTCGCGGGTGTCTTCGGGAGCGAATGGGTCGGCCTCTATCACTTCAAGCGGTTCCTCTCATCCCCGGACTTCCTCAGCTATCTGTCCAATACCCTCAAGCTGAGTGTCTTCGGCCTGCTGTGGGGCTTCCCGGCTCCCATCCTGCTGGCGTTCCTGCTCAACCGTATTCTGAGCAAGAGCATCAAGCAGAAGATCCAGTTGGTGCTGTATATGCCTAACTTCATCTCTGTTATCGTCCTCTGCGGTATCGTACGTATTCTTCTTTCCCCCACCGGCATGCTCAACATGCTCCTGGGCACGTCCTATAACTTCATGACGATGCCCCAGGCGTTCCGTACCATCTATATCGCCTCCGGCATCTGGCAGGGCGCAGGCTGGGGTTCCATCATCTACACCGCGGCCCTCTCCAACGCCAGTAAGGATCTGACCGAGGCTGCCGTCATCGACGGCGCCAACATCATCCAGCAGATCCAGGTGGTGGAATGGCCCGCCATCAAGGACACGGTGCTGATCCAGTTCATCAACGCCGCCGGCAACATCATGAGCGTCGGCTTTGAAAAGGCTTACGCCCTCCAGACCGACCTGAACATGGCGTCTTCCGAAATCATCTCGACCTACGTGTACAAAAAGGGTCTGATCGACGGCGACTACAGCTTCTCTACCGCTGTGGGCCTCTTCAACACTGTCATCAACGTCATCCTCCTGATCACCGTGAACGAGATGGTCAAGAAGATGAACGAAGGCAAGGGCATGTATTAATTAAGAAAGGAGTGAGAATGCGTGCAGCCTAAGAAAAAGAGTGAATTTGCCAAGCAGCCTACCGGCGACAAGGTCCTTTTGGTCATCTGCTATACCATCCTCGGCTTGTTCCTGGTCGCCATCATTTTCCCCGTCATTTATATTATCCTTTCGTCCTTCATTGATCCTATCACACTCCAGAACAAGGGCGTCACCTTCGATTTCAGCCAGTGGACCCTGACGGCGTATGAACGCGTTATGAGCAACGCCCAGATCTGGGTGGGCTTCCGGAACGCCTTGCTCTACTCTATCGCGGCTACCGTTCTGGGCGGTGTTGTCACGCTTCTGGCAGCCTACCCCATGTCCCGCCCCGATTTCCGCGGAAGAGGTTTCTTCAGCCTCATCTTTATTATCACGATGTTTTTTGGCGGCGGCTTGATCCCGACCTACTTGCTGATCAACAACCTCGGCTGGCTGGACAACCCGCTGGCAATCTTGGTACCCGGCGCATTCAGCGTCTGGAATATGATTATTGTCCGTACATACTATCAGGGCATTCCCCGGGATTTGCAGGAGGCAGCGGACATCGACGGCGCGTCGGAAATGGATTACTTCTTCAAAATCCTGATTCCGGTCTGTACCCCGATTATTGCTACCATCTCCATGTGGAACTTCGTCGGTATGTGGAACAGCTACTTCGACGCCATGATCTACCTCAACGACCCGAACAAGCAGCCCCTGCAGCTGGTCCTCCGCGCTATCCTGATTCAGAGCCAGCCGGAACCCGGCATGGTCTCCGATATGCAGAGTACCGCCGAGCGCGCCCAGCTGGCTGAGCTGCTCAAGTACGCAACAATTATCATTTCCAGCCTGCCCCTGATGATTATGTATCCCTTCTTCCAGAAATATTTCGACAGCGGCATTATGGCCGGCGCCGTGAAGGGATAATCACGATGTGCTTTTACAGGCAATATTGCCTGCAAAAACAAGTATAATGATGAAAAGGAGAAATGTGACATGAGCAAATTGTATCGCAGAAGCATAGCGCTTGTCCTTGCGCTGGTAATGTCCATCGCACTGCTGGCTGGCTGCGGCGGCGGCAATGGAGGCGGCAACGGCGGCGGAAATCCCGGCAGTAGCGGAAGCAAGGGCCTGGATGTGGACCCCGCAGAAGTAGCTATGCCGCTGGCGGAAAAGGCCACTATTAAGGGCCTGACCAACTTCCCCGCAAGCACCGAGTCCGAGCCGAACAACCGCACAATCTTCAAACGCCTTGAGGAAAAGACCAACGTCCATGTTGAGTGGCGTGCCATTCAGATGGACCAGTGGGGCGACAAGATTCAGCTGGAAATGTCCAACGCCAAGACCCTCCCGGACTTCGTCTTCAACGCAGGCTTTGGCGAGGTCGACCTGCTGAAGTATGCCAAGAATGGTGTTATCATTCCTTTGGAGGACTACATCGACAAGTATATGCCCAACCTGCAAAAGGTCTTTGAGCAGGCGCCCGAGTACAAGGCTATGTGCTACGACTCCGACGGTCATATCTGGGGCTTGCCCTGGATTGAGCAGCTGGGCTATCGGGAGACCGCTATCCAGCTCCTGGGCAATATGCCCTTCATCAATACGGCTTGGCTGGACTTCCTGAATCTGGAAATGCCCACCACCATTGACGAGTTTGAGAATGTTCTCATCGCTTTCCGCGACAACAACGCCGCTCTGAAAGCTGAATTTAACATCGACGGCGACATCATCCCCATGTCCTGCATCCTCAACGACGGCGGTCAGGATCCCTATATCCTGATCAACGGCTTCGGCGAGGGCTACGGTGATCCCGATGCCTGGAAACACATGGCTGTGACCGATGAGGGCAAGGTTGTCTGCGTCGCTCAGTCCGAAGGCTTCAAGAAGGGTACTGAATGGCTGCATAAGCTGTATTCCGAGGGCCTGATTGACGTCGAGGCGTTCACCCAGGATTGGTCCACCTACGTCGCTAAGGGCAAGAGCAACCGCTACGGCGTCTGCTTCACCTGGGACGTTGGCAATGTCGCTCCTTCCCTGCAAGGTTGGGAGCCCCTGCCCATGCTGAAGGCTGACACCACCAATATTACCCCCGCTACCGCTTCCTACACCTCCGGTTTCCAGCGCGGCCGCTGCGTCGTGACCTCTGTAGCGGAAAATCCCGCTCTGGTCTGCTCCTGGCTGGATCAGATGTATGATCCCATGCAGTCCCCGCAGAACAACTGGGGCACCTACGACGAGGGTGACGGCTTTGATATCTTCGAGATGAGTACTAATGACAACGGCGGCCAGATGCTCAAGCACGCGCCTTTGGGCGACAAGTCCCCTGTTGAGGTCCGCGAAGCTGAGAGCGTGAACGGCCCCCTGGCCGTCCTGGACAGCTATTATGG
>CAMWQV010000033.1 GCA_947176425.1 uncultured Clostridia bacterium | reverse complement strand
GGATAATAATTTCGGCGTCCTCCCCAACGGTACTGCGCAGACGCCGCGCAGTTTCGACGCCGTTGAGGTCCGGGAGAAGCCAGTCAACGAGAAACACGCGGAAGGGTTCGTTCTGTTCTACAGCAAACTCCGCCCGGATGACAGCTTCTTCTCCCCGCGTTGCCCAGTCTGCTGTCATTCCGACAGAGGCCAGCATTTTGCTCACGCTGGTACAGGTATAGGTATCGTCGTCCACCACCAGCGCACGCAGGCCCGCCAGTTTTTCGACATAGGCCATATTTTCCGTATCGTTTGTATCGTTTTTGACCCGGAAGCGGAAGGATACGACAAATTCCGAACCTTTTCCCTCCTCGCTGGTCACAGAAATCGTTCCGTCCATCATATCAATAATATTCTTTGTGATGGCAAGACCCAGACCTGTTCCCTGGATGCCGCTGACGGTCGCGGTCTGTTCCCGCTCAAACGGCTCAAAAATATGCTTCAAAAACTCTTTGCTCATGCCGATGCCGGAATCTTTAATTCGGAACTGATAAGACGCGTATCCCTCCGCCGCGTCCTCCTTCTGGATAATGCGGACGCTGACCGTTCCACCCGGCCCGGTGTATTTCATGGCGTTGCTCAGGATATTCAGCAGGACCTGATTCAGACGGAGTTTGTCACAGATAATAGTTTCGTTTGTAACGTCCAGTGTGTCCACATGGAAGGAGAGCTGCTTTGCCTTCACGTCCGCCTGCACGATGGTTTTCAGGTCGTGCATGATTTCCGGCAGACTGGTCTCCTTTTCCTCAATCTTGACCTTGCCGCTCTCAATGCGGCTCATATCCAGAATATCGTTTATCAGGCTGAGCAGATGCTTGCTGGAGGTGAGTATTTTTCCAAGATAGCCTTTTACCTGTTCCTGGTTCTCGATATGGGTCACAGCCAGGGAAGTAAAACCGATAATCGCGTTCATCGGCGTCCGGATATCATGGGACATATTGTTCAGGAAAGTGGTTTTAGCGACATTGGCGCGCTGTGCTTCCCCCAGAGCTGTTTCAAGGACCGCTTTCTGCTCCTGCTCTTTGCGGACGATTTCGTCGATACTGCGGAATCCAACCAGGAAAAATCCGCTTTGTTCCTGTCCGTTTGCGCCTGACGGCAGGTAGGCGGCGCAGACAAACTGGTAGGTATGCACTTCACCGTCCACCAGTACCCGGTAGCTTCCGGAATACTCCGTGCTGGTCTTCAGCTTTTCGATTACGGTGTCCAGTTCCATCGCTTCTTTCACATACTGCCGATCCTCTGGGACAACCCGGTAATTGACATAATCTGTCAAGACATCGTTATAGAGGACTGCTTTCGGAGAATCCTGCTCCAATCCGGCGGCTGCATAGCCTGATATCTTCACTGACCGGACGGCTGTTGTTTGGAAGTCAACCGCGTAGACATTGATATAGTCCCGGCTCAGCGTGTTGACAATCGCAAGCTGTTCCTCCAGCTCCCTGTTTGCGAACTCGGTCGTCTGGAGGAGCTTTTTGCTCCACTGCGACCGCAGATGGAGGGTGATAATCACGCCGATGACCGCGGCGGCCAGCAGCGCTGACACAGCCAGTATCTCCGGATTGGCCCGCATATACTGGTGAAAGGACACGTTGCCGGGCGTATTTGCGGTGTACGTTGTGATGAGCTGGCGCATAGCGTCATCCGGCATCTGCTCGATGCACTTATTCAGGATCGTAACGAGTTCATGGTCGCAGCTGCTCCTGATGTACATATTGAAATTGAAGTGCATAGAAGTGGCCATGCTGTATTGCAGAGACGCGGTAGGGTCGTTGTTCACAAACGATTGGGCCGTATAGGTGTACACATAGGTAGCGTCCGCCTTTCCGTCCAGAACCGCTTGCAGCGCGCTCTCACGGGTCTGGCAGTTCAAAACCTCGGCGCCCTTAATCATATCCTGCTCAATCGCGATATCCCCCTGAAGGTCCGCCACCGCCAGCGTCGCGATCTTGCCGCTGAAATCCTTCCGGGTCACGAGCGCGACACCGGTGTTCAGATAGGGGTCTGTATAAAATCCTTTCCGTTCGGTTTTGTCTGCTTTCAGCTGATCCTGCCGCCAGTCAATGACAACGTCCACACCGTCGTTGTCCGCAAGGTCGTAATATTCCGCCCGGTCCTTTGGCACGACAGTCTCATAGGACAGTCCGGCAAGTTCCATCAGCTCCGCAAAGTAGTCCGGCAGGATTCCCGTCAGCTCGCCGTTCTCCACATAGGAGTAGGGTTTTCGGTCGCCCATAGAGGTGACGGTAATCTGTTTGCGGCCCGCGGCTACATCCCGTATATAGTCCTGTTCGCGCTGTGTAAAAGAGAGTGTTGTGGGGGGACTGCTGCCGTAATACTGGTAAAACATGATATTCGACCAGTCCCCCTCGTTGATATTCATCTGGTCAATGGCATAATTGATCTCTGACAGCAGTTCCTCATTCTCTTTTCGGACAATCGCGTAAAAATAAGCTGTTTCGATCACATCCAAAGTTTTTTCGTTTTCTGTTCTTCTCAGGTTGCTTGACAGGATTGCGTCAATGGTTCCGTTTTGCAGGTCATCCGCCATCTGTTCGGCGTCAGCATACTCCCTGGCCTTGTAGGAGAAGCCGTTTTCCTGTGCGAACTCAACCAGGCTCTGATTCTGGCTGCTTCCGCCTACAACACCGATTGTCATCCCATTGTAAGTGGCATATTCGCCGGAACGCTGGCTGGTGTTGTCAGCCCGAATGGACAGGACCGTGCTGTTTCTTCCCATGGGCAGGGAGAAAGCGTATTTTTCTTCCCTTTCCGGCGTCTTCCGGGCGGACGTAACCACATCAATTTCACCGCTGTCCAGCATGGCAAGCATATCCCCCCACGACTTGTCATACCCGACGAATGAAAAGTTCAGATGGGAGTATTGGGACACAAGGTTCAGAAATTCAATGCCGTATCCGGTCAGTCCGCCGTTTTCGCTCTCCATATGGTAGCCGTCAAAATAGAAAACGCCCGCTTTTACCGTCATGTTCGTATTGTCCGCCGCGTTTGCCTCCGTATGGCTGAACATGAAAAGGCACAGCAGAAGACAGAGCATTTGTTTTACTCTGTGTGCGCGTGTTGTTATGTTTCGTTTTTCTTTCATACTGCTCATATCCTTTTTGATCTGATGATTATTTTATTATATCACATTTTTCTATCATGCACAACCTCAGTCTTTGATAAAATTACACCGGTGATTTCGCTGGCCACAGCTTGAAACAGAAAACCGGCTGTGGTATAATCAGAGCGGTAAATCGGGATTTGAATGTGAGGCAATCAATCATGATCAATATTTTGCTTGAAGGATACGACATAGATGCCCTTTGGCTCTATGATGAATTGAAAAAGTACATAAAGCCAACTCATTCGGTTGCCGTTGTTGCATTTTCTTTTCGTGATAATCGTGTTAGATCCATCGCAGACTGGAATGTCCTGTACAGCAAAGAAAACGGCAAATACTATGATGGTATTACAGATGGATTAGCGTCTTATGGAATACCAAAGGGAAATATTACATTTATAAATTATTTTACCGATACCGCGGAATCGGCTGCACGGAAAATTGAAAAGGCGGATATCGTTTACTTTCCCGGCGGACTGCCGGATAGGATGATGGATCGAATTAAAGAATTCAACCTGTATGACTCCTTAATGAAACATGACGGTATTGTTATGGGATATAGCGCAGGCGCTGTAATTCAGCTGTCAGAATACCATTTATCGCCTGATGAAGACTATTCCGAATTTCGGTATTATAATGGGCTTCCATATTTGAATGACTTTTATGTTGAAGTCCACTACGAAGGTACTGATATACAGAATGAGTCAATTCAACGAGTAATCGCTGAACGTGGAAAAACTGTATATGCAGCCGCACTCGGATCTGGAGCGATAGTTATTGATAACGGGAATATAAAACTGATTGGAAATGTTAAAGCATACTATAAATAAAAAGCGAGTAACGTTTACAGGCGTTTATTTACACGATAAGGTAAAAAGAAGACTCATTTTTTCACCTTGCATGGCTTGACAGAATATGGTATACTGGAACGGAGCAAACACAAGGAGGTATTTTTTCTATGGCGGAAAAGCACGGCGTCAAAGTGGCGGCGCAAAACCGGAAAGCGCATCATGATTATTTTATAGAGGACCGGTACGAAGCCGGAATCGAGCTGTTCGGTACGGAAGTCAAATCCATCCGCGCCGGTACGCTGAATTTGAAGGATTCCTACTGCATCGCCAAAAACGGAGAAATTTACCTCCACGGTATGCACATCAGTCCCTATGAACACGGCAATATCTTTAACCGTGACCCTGTCCGTCCCCGCCGCCTGCTGATGCACAAGCGCGAGATTAACCGTCTTCAGGCTTACGTGCAGCAGGACGGCTATACCCTGATTCCTTTAAGCGTGTATTTCAAAAATTCCCGCGTTAAAATCGAAGTCGGCCTCTGCCGCGGCAAAAAGAATTACGATAAGCGGGACGCGATGGCGAAACGCGACGCAAAACGGGATATCGACCGTGCTATGAAGTCGTATCACCGCTGAGGAAGGACAGGAATAATGGAAGCAAGAAAATTTCAAGAAGAGAAATATACCTATGGTCAGTACCTTGCTATGGACTTGGACGACAGGTATGAGCTTGTTGACGGCGCGTTAATCAGAAAGACACGTCCATCCATCGCACACCAAAGAATCAGCAGGAAACTTATAGCGCAGCTGGACCGTATTTTAGACGGCAGGCGGTGTGAGGCTTTTCAAGAAATTGATGTTGCGTTCATTGATGATTCCTGTCAGGATGAAAACAACGTGTGTACAATGTTTGTTCCGGATATATCTGTTGTATGCGACAAAGATAAATTAAAGGACGGCTGCTATGTGGGTCCGCCTGCGGTAATTTTTGAAATTCTGTCAAAATCTACAGCCGGAATGGACAAAATTGTCAAGTATAATAAATATGCCGAAGCAGGGGTCAATGAATACTGGATCATATCCATAGAGGAAGAATCCATTATGGTGTATCTGAATGAAAACGGCATATTTTATCCGAAAGCCCATTATCCGTTCAGTACAACGGAAGCAACAGTATTTTCGTTAAAAGATTGTACTCTTGATTTGTCGGTTCTGCTGGAAACCTAATATAAATTTATTTAATATATAAGGGAGAAATCATACCATGAGCAATCCAATCGTGACCATAGTCCTGGAAAACGGCCAGACCATGAAGGGCGAGCTGTACCCGGAAAAAGCGCCGAATACCGTCAATAATTTTATCGCGTTAGCCAACAGCGGCTTTTATGACGGCCTTACCTTCCACCGCGTCATTCCCGGCTTCATGATTCAGGGCGGCTGCCCCCTCGGAAACGGCACCGGCAATCCCGGCTATTCCATCCGCGGCGAATTTAGCACGAACGGCTTTGAACAGAACGATATCAAGCACACGCTGGGCATTCTCTCCATGGCGCGTTCCAGCCACCCGGACAGTGCCGGAAGCCAGTTCTTTATTATGGTGGACACTGCCGATTATCTTGACGGCCAGTATGCCGCATTCGGCAAGATTACCGAAAACGCGGAAGCAGCCGTAGAAATTTCCCGTGTCCCCCGCAGTTTCCCCGACAACAAACCGAAAACGCCGCAGGTCATCGAATCCATCCGCGTTGATCTCCAGGGCGTCGAATACCCCGAACCCGAAAAGAATTAAGCTGCTGAGCTGTCCGGTTTTCGGACAGTTCTTCTTTATTTTCCAGAATATTTTTGGGAAAAATCCTTGCAAATCTACAGGGTATCCGTTACAATATAGCAGCTGTGATTTTAATGACAAAAGGAGCTTCCAAAATAGAATGAATAAAAAACTGCTGATCGTGTTTTTCTCGATTTTATTAAGCTTTTCCCTGTCCGGCCCGGCGGAAGCCTACCAGATGCAGATACAGGAAACTTTCCCGTTTGACATGAGCATGACCCATGCCGCCTATATCGACAGCAGCGGCAGTCTCTGGACCTGGGGCCGCAATGCCTCCGGCGAATTGGGCATCGGTTCTCAAGAGTCCTCCAGCGTCCCCGTCAAAGTGATGGACGGTGTGGCGGACGTCAGCCTCGGCAACGGCGTCACCGCTGCTCTGAAAACCGACGGTTCCCTGTGGATGTGGGGCAGCAACTACCACGGACAGCTGGGAACAAACGGTTCCGGCGACGTGGATATCGGCGGCGGCAATAACTTCGACCATGCCTCAAAACATTTTATCCATACCTCCCCCGTCAAAGTGATGGACGATGTGGCGTCTGTTCAGGCAGGCAGCTACTATACCGCCGTTATTAAGACCGACGGTTCCCTATGGATGTGGGGGGATAATCAGTACGGACATATCGGAAACGGCGGTCTGGGAAATAAAACGGACCGGTATTCCTATGTATATCAGACAATCCCTGTGAAAGTCATGGACAGTGTGTCTTTTGTAACCTTCAACGACGACGCCCATGCAGTTGCCGCCATTAAAACCGACGGCACCCTCTGGACCTGGGGCCTCAATGCTTACGGAGAGCTGGGAAACGGCGGCATTTTTAATGATTACAACGAGTATGAGGAGCTTGACTACCAGGAAATCTATCAAACCCTGCCGCTCCAGGTGCTGGACAATGTGACGGATGTCCGCATCGGCGTAAACCATATGGCCGCCATTAAAACCGACGGTTCTCTCTGGATGTGGGGCAGCAACCGTTACGGACAGCTTGGGAACGGTACCACAGCCGATTCTGACATACCTGTTAAGATTATGGACAATGTCGCTGCGGTCGATTTGGGATGGAGCCGCACGTCCGTCCTGAAAACCGACGGCACCCTTTGGACCTGCGGACTAAATTATTTCGGTCAGCTCGGCACCGGTTCCAATGCGGAATACAGCAGCATTCCAACACAGATTCTGGACAATGTTGCCGCAGCCAGCGGGCATTGGGAATATGCCGCCGCTCTGAAAACTGACGGTTCCCTCTGGACCTGGGGCTGGAATTATCACGGGCAGCTTGGCAACGGTTCCAACGAGAATACGGACGTTCCCGTAAAAGTGCTGGACAATACCGCCGCCGTCAGCGGACACCAAAATTCTATGATGGCTGTTAAAACTGATGGTACAATCTGGACCTGGGGCTGGAATTATTACGGGCAGCTTGGCAATGGCACGACCGCCGCTTCCTCTGTTCCGGCAAAGATGACGGACAGCGGGAGTCCGTTTACTGATGTCAGCCGGGACGCCTATTATTATGAACCGGTCTTATGGGCTGTCAATCAGGGCATTACCAACGGCGTCACGGCCTCGGCCTTTGCGCCGGACGCCGTCTGTACCCGCGGCGAGATCATTACGTTTCTCTGGCGCGCAATGGGCAGTCCCACGCCGTCTGGAACCGGTATTCCCTGCGCCGACGTGCTGGAAAATGATTTTTACTGCCAGCCGGTGCGGTGGGCCTATGAGCAGGGTATGGTGTCCGGAGACCGCTTTTCCCCAAAAGACCCCTGCACCCGTGCGCAGACCGTAGAATTTCTCTGGAAAGCGGCGGGCAGTCCGGCGGCGAACACGGCTGCCGGTTTCACTGACGTACCAGCGGACTATGCGCGGGCTGTGGACTGGGCCGCGGAACAGGGAATCGTCACCGGTACCGGCGGGACAGCGTTCTCCCCTGACGATACCTGTACCCGCGGTCAGATCGTTACCCTGCTCTGGCGCGGCCTTGTGCAGTAATTTTTATATAAGATTACCTGTCTTTCACGAATTTCCCGGCAAAAAATCTCTGTTTCCCCGTTGGACTTCCGCTTGTGTTTGCGGACCGCTTTGATTATAATGTCCCTGTTTCCTGAAAATCTTATGATTGTATCGAACCCGCCGGGAAGTGCGGGACAAGGAGGAATAACCTTTATGGGCAGAAAAGAAGCAGTTGAACAATATAATAAAGCGCTTAAACTGGGGCAGAAATCCTACAAAGACTGCGTTCTCCATGGACGCTATCCCTATCCCCAGGTGCTTGACGAGATCATGCCGGATGACTCTATGATTACCGGACGCGTTGATCTGGGCGTCATTGAAATTCCTACCGAACAGATTGTCGGCACCAAAACCGCCGGACGCCGTTCCGCATTCGCCGCCAACTTCATGCCGCTGCTGGACCCTGATTCCGAATTTGGCGTCAAATGGACGAACCTGTGCGCCGCCCATCTGGGGGACGAGGGAATCCGCGACCCCATCCGCTGCTATGAATACTTCGGACGCTTCTATGTTCAGGAGGGAAACAAGCGCGTCAGCGTCCTCAAAAGCTACGACGCCCCCACCATTCCCGGCTATGTCATCCGGGTGGTTCCCCGCTGGTCGGAGGACCCCGCGGTCCAGGTTTATTATGAATTTATGGCCTCGTTCCAGATGAGCGGGCTGTATCAGGTGTCTTTTACCAGGCCGGGAGGTTTCGCCAAGCTGCAAGCCGCGTTGGGATTTGAACCGGACCATGTCTGGACAGACGATGAACGCCAGCACTTTTTATCCAATCTCACCTATTTCCGCGCCCCCTTCCGGAAACTCGGCGGGAAAGACCTGCCCATCACCGAGGCGGACGCGCTGCTGGTATGGCTGCGGCTGTATCCCTTCGAGATGCTCAAGACCGCCAGCTCCCAGGAACTGCTGAAAACACTGACCGCACTCTGGCCTGATGTGAAAGTCCTGGCTAATCCCGAACCAATCGCCGTCAATACCGCCCCGGAGAACGATGAGGAGGAATCCCAGGAGAAGAAAGAGAAAAAAGATTCCAAACTGCTGGGCCGTCTGTTCAAGGCCATGTTCCCCGACCATCTGAAAGTCGCCTTTATCAACGAACGCCGCCCTGAGGAGAGTGACTGGGCACGTGCCCATGATTTGGGACGGCAGTATCTGGAGGCGGTCATGGAGGATAAAGTGGACATCTCCGTTTTCGACGGCGTCCGTCCGGGAGAAGAAGCGGATCAGGCGATGGAGACCGCTGTCAAAAACGGCGCGCAGGTGATTTTTGCCACTACGCCCCCCCTGATTACCGCCTGCCGGAAAGCCGCCGCAAAATATTCAAACGTGCGTATTCTCAACTGCTCCGCCGCCATGCCCTACACCGGCGTGCGCACGTATTACAGCCGTATCTATGAGGGCAAATTCATCACCGGCGCGATTGCGGGCGCAATGAGTCCTGACGGACGGATCGGCTATGTAGCCAGCAATCCTATTTTCGGCGTTCCAGCCAGTATCAACGCGTTCGCTCTGGGCGCACGGCTGACCAATCCCCGCGCCCGCATTCAGGTAAAATGGTCCTGTGTCAGTCCGGACCCCATGGGCGATCTGGCCCGCGAAGGAGTGACGGTGCTGTCCAACCGCGACCTCCCCACGCCGGACCGCGTACAGGAACCCTGGGGCCTGTGCCAGCTTCAGCCTGACGGTTCCCTTCGTCCTCTGGCCTCCCCCTACTGGCACTGGGGCAACTTCTATGTGAAAATTATCCGCAATATCTTCAGCGGCGGCTGGGATACGCTCAGCGCAAAGGGAGATCGTGCGGTCAATTACTGGTGGGGCATGAACAGCCGCGTTGTGGATGTGCTGCTGAGCCCCGATCTGCCGGAGGGCGTCCGCCAGCTGGTGAAAATTTTGCAGGGCGGCATTATCAGCGGCTCTGTCGAACCCTTCCGCAGAGAGATTACCTCCCAGGACGGAAAAATCCGCAGTGATGGGGAACGCTGGTTCTCTCCGGAAGAAATTCTCCATATGGACTGGCTGTGCGACTGTGTGGACGGCGATATCCCGGTCTTTCCGGAGCTGCTGCCCATGTCCCGCTCGATTGTCCGGCTCCAGGGGGTCTACCGCGACCAGATCCCGCCGGAGAAAGAGGGGCCGCTGCTGTGAAGCTTCTGCTGGTTTCCGATAAAGAGAGCCCTTATCTTTGGGACTACTATCAGCCGGGACGTCTGGACGAGTTCGACCTGATGATCTCCTGCGGCGACCTCAACGCAACTTATCTGTCTTTTCTTGTCACAATGGGCCGGGCGCCGCTGCTGTATGTCCCCGGAAACCATGCCGCCACCTATGAGCGCCATCCGCCGGAAGGCTGCGACTGTCTTGCAGACAAAATCGTCCGTGTGAACGGCCTGCGT
>CAMWQV010000032.1 GCA_947176425.1 uncultured Clostridia bacterium | reverse complement strand
AATTATATGATTATAGCAAAAAAAGCCGAAAAGGTAAAGACCGTTTTCTCCTTTTTCTCATTTTTTTAAATTTTACCACGGCTGTCCATCTGACGCAAGACCTGCTCGAGAAACTTCCCGAATGCCGACGGTACTGCCAATGTCTGCAATGTGCCGTAATCCGCCCAGAAAAAATCGTCTCCGCCGCCTTTGACCGTCAGCAGATAGCCTGTCATATGCCACTCCACATGGGTAAAAATATGTTTCCCTGTGATCTTTTTCCGCCACTCCAGCGGAGTAAGTCCCCAGTCCCGCAAAGCCTGCGCCGCAGCATCTTCGTCCAGCGTGCCGGGCAAATGGGGGAACTCCCACAAACCGGCAAGCAGTCCCTCCTCCGGACGCTTCCGCAGAGCTGCCGTATTATCCCGCAGAAGAAGATACAGCGTCAGTTCCTCCGTCCGGCGTTTCGCTTTCTTTTTGCGTACAGGCAGTGTATTTTGCAGGTTCAGACGCTTCGCCTCACAAAGTTCCGCCAGAGGGCAGTTTTCACAGTCCGGCGCGCCGTTGGGAACGCAGACTGTAGCTCCCAGGTCCATCATGGCCTGATTATATTCCCCCGGACGGTCCTGGGAAACGGCTTCCTCCATCATTTTTTGAAACAGTTTTTTTGTATTGGCCTCCATGATATCATCCGCAATGCCTGCGGTGCGTGCCGCGACACGCAGGACGTTGCCGTCTACTGCTGGGACCGCTTCCCCAAAAGCGATTGACGCGATGGCTCCGGCGGTATAACTGCCGATGCCGGGAAGCCTGCGCAGTTCTTTACTGGTTTGCGGAAACCGTCCGTTATAGTCTGTCAGAATTATTTTCGCGGCTTTTTGCATATTGCGGGCGCGGCTGTAGTATCCCAGCCCCTGCCACAGCTTCATCAGCCGTTCGGGTTCTGCCGCCGCCAGCGTCTCCGCGTCCGGAAGCTCCTGCATCCAGCGCTCATAGTAGGGCAGGACTGCCGCCACCCGTGTCTGCTGCAGCATGATCTCAGAAACCCATACCTGATATGGGTCCTTCGTTCCGCGCCAGGGCAGCGTGCGTTTATGGACATCATACCATGCCAGCAGCGGCGCGGCAATTGCGTTCAGTATCTCTTGTTTTCCCGTCTTACTCACCCTCTCCGTCCAAAGCGCTCCGCATATGCGCACCGGCGGCACAATTCCTCGCTGGGCTTGCCTTGGGAAAAGCCGTCGTAGATTGTCCGCGCACGGGGGCTGTCCAGAATTTCCGGCAGTTCCTGTTCCAGCAGGTTTCCTAATGGAATATCTCCTTCATGGTCCAGACAGCAGGGAACGACTGTGCCGTCGCACAGCACAGCCGCCTGGTCCCGCAGAGCCAGACAGAAGCGCGTTTTTGTCTCCGGGCACGACAGGTCCGGCCAGCCGAATTTTTCCGCCTGCTCCAGATAAAGACTTCCGCCTAATTTCCAGCTTCCTGTCCGGGGCTGCGGCATAGACAGAGGATCGGCTCCAAGCCTCTGGGACAGATCATCAAGAATTTCCCCGTTTCGCCGGTCCGCCCCGCCGATGTTCCAAAGCCGCAGGGCGCAGATGGTCCCCTGCCGGGCGGCCCGGACGGAAAAATCCCAGACGGCGGACAGATAATCGTTCAGGTCTCCGGCGCGGTTGCCCTCCATGCTGTGGAGCGATATGCTGATCTTATGGAGATTTTTTGTGGACAGCAGCAGGCTTTTTTGCCGGAACAGCAGCGTTCCGTTGGTGGTCAGGCAGACGCGGAACCCCAATTCCTCCGTAATTTGCAGAAGCTCCCCGAACTGCGGGTGCAGCAGCGGTTCCCCCATCACATGGAGATACAGGTATTTTGTATAGGGCTGTACCCGCCGGGCCAGGACGCGAAATTCTTCCGGCGGCAGGAAGCGTTTTTCCCGCCGCGTGCCGGGACAGAAATCACATTGCAGATTGCAGATGTTCGTGATCTCTAAATAAATGCGTTTCAGTTTCTTTTTCATAGCCCTATTCTATCACGCTGCGGCAAGTTTCGCAAGGACCCAAGTTTTTTTCGTCAGATTCTTGACAGCGGTGAATGCTTTGCTATAATTTTACCCAAATGCACGACATAAAGGAGGACAGTATGAAAGGACCCGTTGTTGATCCGGCAAAGCTTCCGAAGGTAATGGAGATCATTTCCGAAGCAAATTCCCTCATGACAGAAAAAGACTGCCGGAAAGACGAAGCCGCGAAAAAAGATTTGGAAGAACTGGAACATAAACTGCGTGAGATTACCGGAAACCGAAAGATCAACATCCGCGATTTCTGGCGGTATGACGAAGCTGTCAGCCTGGAAACGGCGGCGAGAGGTGCGCTTATGCCGCCGCCGGAACGGGAGGATGCAGCAGATGAACAGCTCAGAGAAATTATCCTGCATATTCTCGAACATGAGGAAGCGGAAATGGACTGGTGGCTTGAATACCTGGAAGTCAATACAGGTCTGGCAAATCTGACGGATTATATTTTCTATCCGGATTTAATCGGACTTGACAGAGACGCTTCTTTAGAACAGATCGCCGATAAAATTATTGCAGACCGGCAGTTCTCATCTCCTATCCTATTATAATACAAAAAAGTGCTGATAAACCTCATATAGTAAGGCTTATCAGCACTTTTCTCTTATTCAGTTGTATTCGCCCGATTCAGCAGCGCCATACATTTCAGGCTGATCTCCCCTGCCTCCAGAACCACCGGCAGAAGGGTTTCCCTGCTGGCCTCCATGCCGGTAAACACCAGCGCTTTATAAAAAAAGCGGTTGACCTCAGCGTCCGTATAACCAAGAGCGGCGGCATGGTACGCGTATGCCGCGATACCGCGAATCCCGGAGAGAAGCAGGGATTTCAAGGAGCGGATATCCTCCTTGGCTTCCCAAAGGTCACGCATATCGTAATCGTCCGTTCTGCCGCAGGAGGACGCGCATGCAAAGCATCCCGGCACAAGACGCCTTTTTTCCCGCTGTACTGCCTCAATCAGATTCTGGATAGTATCATCGTTAAAATTGTTGTTGGGAAGCGACAGGCCCTCAATAACAAGCCGGTCGGTTTCTGGTGTAACCAGATGTTCGTTTCCCTCTACAGAACGGGCAAGGCCGATGAGCGCGCCTGTCAGCCGGTCATAAAGCTGCAATGTCTGACTTGGCATCAGCGGCGTTCCTCCTGCTTCAAAATTTTCCCGCCTGTGGAAATCGTCACCACGCTCCACGGAATGGATGTGCCTGCCAGCGCCCGTTTGACAGCGTTTTCAAGACCGCCGCAGCAGGGTACTTCCATACGTACTACCGTAACACTTTTAATATCATTATTTTGGATAACAGCGGACAGCTTTTCCGCATAGTCCACACCGTCCAGCTTGGGACAGCCGATTACCGTGGTTTTGTTTGTAATAAAATCCCTGTGAAAATGTCCGTAGGCATAGGCGGTACAGTCAGCGGCGACCAGCAAATCCGCTCCGTCAAGACAGGGAGCGTTTGCCGCGATCAGTTTGATTTGTACCGGCCAGTTTGTCAGGCGGCCCGACTGCTTGGCTTCCTGAACCGCCTGTTCATTATAAGCCAGCGCTTCCCTCTCTTCGAAAGAGATGGCCCCCGCGGGACAGGCCGGAAGGCAGTCGCCTAAACCGTCGCAGTAATCGTCGCGGAGCAGCTTGGCCTTACCGTTTACCATGCCGATTGCGCCTTCGTGACAGGCACCGGCACAAAGTCCGCAGCCGGTGCATTTTTCTTCATCAATCCTGATGATTTTCCGAATCATATCATCTTCCTCCCGTTATGCTGCATACTGGAATTGACTTGCTGTCTATAGTATAGTACAATCAGAAAAATAAATCGGTTGTTTTTACAACGGAAAAGAGGGTTATGTGAAACAGTATGTTCCAATTCTGAAAAAATCCCAGCTGTTTAACGGGGTCAGTGAGGAAGAAACAGCCGCAATGATCGGCTGTTTAGGGGCAGTCTCACAGAAGTATCAAAAAGGCGAATATGTATTCCGGCAGGGGGAATATCTGAAAAATATAACGGTTTTGGTCAGCGGAAGGCTCCATATACAAAAAGATGATTACTTGGGGAATCTCAACATTTTAGATGAGATTAAACCGGGGGAAATGTTTGGAGAAGCATATGCCGCCCCAAACAGCGGCCCGCTGCTGAATGATGTTGTTGTGATCGAGAACAGTATGGTGTTTTTCTTCGATATCGATAAAATTCTTACGGTCTGCCCATCGGCCTGCCGGTTTCATTCATTGCTTGTGAAAAATCTGTTTTATACGATTTCCTCAAAAAACAGGAGTCTGATTCAGAAACTTGAACATATTACAAAGCGGTCAACAAGAGAAAAGCTCCTCTCCTATCTTTCGGATGAAGCCCAAAAAAACGGCTGCTGTTCCTTTGCAATCCCATTCAACCGGCAGCAGCTCGCGGCATTTTTGTCCGTTGACCGCAGCGCGATGTCCAATGAATTGTGCAGAATGCGTGATGAGGGATTGCTGGAGTTCAACAGGAACCATTTTATACTGAAAATCCCGCTGCCATTGCAGTGATGTACTTTTTTTGCAAGGAATTTGAAAGCAGATTGTGTTATGCTGATGGTTGGAAAGAGGTGCAGAGCTATGGAATGGCTGGAAAAAATGAACGAGGCACTTGCCTACATTGAAGAAAATCTTGCGGGAACGGTGGATTATCATACGGCGGCCCGAATCTCCTGTTCTTCTTTGACAAGGTTCCAGCGCATGTTTGCCTTTATAACCGACATGACCATAGGTGAATATGTGCGCTGCCGCAAAATGACTCTGGCTGCCGCGGATATAAAAAGGACCGGAATGAAAGTCATTGATGCAGCGGCAAAATACGGATATGATTCACCGGAGGCGTTTACAAGGGCATTTCGAGCCTTTCACGGTATAACGCCTTCCGAAGCCAGAAAAGGCGGTCAAACAAGAGAATGCCTGCCAATCCGGATAAAAATAAGCATACAAGAGGGCAATACTATGTTGGGAGAAAGAACTCTAATTCGTATGGAAGAACTGAACCATTGCCGGGCAGCGGCATTTTATGCGGACTGCCGGGAGCCGGAGACGCAGGCGTGGAATTTAATGCGGGAATGGGCAGTAAAGAATTTGAAGGACTTTGAGGCAAGGAGATATATTGGATATGCTCCAAGCGGACACCATCCGGATGGACCCGAAGAAGCAGCACATCCATACTGTGCTATGATGCTTTTGCACAGCGGCGAAGGGGCTGAGAATACTTTTTTGGGAGCTGAGGTTATTGATGCGCCGAAAGGGGTTTTTCTTGTGGGGGATGTGGCGCTGAATGAGTATTTTGATGACGGAACCATTGATATTGGCCTTTCCATGAAAAAATCTTCTCATATGGTCTATGAATGTATGGTCAATATGGGTGGCTATGAAATGGACTTTGACAGCCGTACCTATATGGAGGAGCATATTTTTCAGAAGCAGTGGTTTACTTCCGAGCATCCCGAAAGGATTTTACCGGAATATAAGTTTTGGCTTCCAATTAGGAAAAAGGACCAGCAGCCAACTTTTGCATAGGATAAAAGAAAAACGGCTCTATCGTTAGGATAGGGTCGTTTTTTCTCTGCGTGCGGTCAGCTGGATGACATGGGAGACGGTGCAGGGGTTTTCTCTTCTTCCGATTCACTATCCTCTGATTCTTCTTCCTCTCCTCCCTGCCACAGAACATGATCCGCGATATAGCTGGTCAGCAGCAGCACATACGAAACAGGCCAGAGCAGTTCCAAAATCCCGCTGTAATGTCCCAGCGGCACGTCAGGCGTCAGCAGCAGGCGCAGAAGCGCGTATACCACCAGCGCCGCAAGGGACAGATACTGGCACCACAGCGCGAGTACCGTATACAGCAAATTCCTAAAGCGTATTCGGTTCATAAGCGGCCCCTCACTTTCTTCTGCCCGCAGTATAGCAGAACAGCTGTCCGGAAATCCGGACACCAGGCGGCTCCCTCCAATAATTTGCATCCAATTTATGGCGCAGAAGCGTTGAATATACCACCGTTCAGGAAAATATGACGAAATACTCTTGGCAGAACTTTCTCCATGTGTTATAATAACTTTACCAAGCTAAACAAGGAGCGGTGTTGTTATGGGGGCGAAAGGCAGCGGACTGGAACGGACGGACCTTTTGATCTGGGTAGGCATGGAAGCGCTGCAAATATGGAACCGAAAGCGGGAAGAGGAAAAAGGCATCCCGTTTTTGCAGGAGAAGAATCAGAAGATTCCCTATGTGCCGAAATTCCATTGTCTGTGGGAAGACCCCGTCCATTATAGCAAGGAACTGCGCAGAGCGATAGGACGCGGGAGGTTTCGGGTGCTGCTGGCGATGCCGGAGGATATCACTTTTATTGAGTCTACAGCCCTGAAGGATTTTATTTATCAGGCGATGGGAGGCCGTCTGAAACGCTTCCACGGCCTGACCGCCTGTCCGCAGAGCGTTCTGCTGGGGCCGTATGGAGAGCATTATATCGCCGCGACCCGTACCTGCCGCTGTTATTGTCTCGCGGAGGTCAAAAACGGTGAGATTGTTGACTCGCAGCTTCTGGACGCCTATCAAAGCGACCGCAACTCGTTGGATTGGGCAGTCCGCGACCTCAGCGCAAAAAACAGTGGGATTCCCGTATATTACCCGGAAAGCGAGGAGGACTGGGCTTTGATGGGAATCGGCGAAAATGTGCCTTTTTCTCAAATCGCCACCATGGACAAACCTCAGAAAAAGAAAAAGCCGGACAGCAGAAAATAGAGCCGGAATCAGAAAGAATTCCCGGAGAATACCTAAACTTTTACTTTAGTCCTGCCGATAAAATAAATGGTATGGCAAAAGGAATAAGAAGGTACAATATTTCCGTAATAACAGCGCAATAACCTAAATTTTCCAGTAAAAAGTGCAGGGGACAGCGTTTTATGTACCTGCGGAAGCGAGGCGTTTAAGATGGAACGGCATATGAAAAAATCGGGACCGATGATTCCTGAACAGTTCAGGCCCTTCATTTTGCTGATCCCTCTGTTTGTTTTCCTGGCAGCCGCGGTCCTGATCTGGGGCCGTGAACCGGCTGCGGCAGAGAAAAAAATCTCTCGTTCCGTTACCTCGGAGGACGCCCCCCCCGAACAGCTGGTCACGGCGGAACAGCTGGGCCGGATGACGTATTTGGACAGCGTTATGGGCGAGGTGCAGTGGGTCTATGACGACGCGTCCCTGTCTGAATTAAACCGGGTTCTGCGGGAATACGAGATTCGGACGCCGGAGGAGATCAGCCAGTTTTTAGCGCAGGCCGCGGTGGAAACGGCTGCCGGACGCTGGCTGACCGAACTGGGAGATGAAGAATATTTCCGCAGATACGGCTATACCACCGGAACCAGAGGCGCCGGTTATCTGCACCTGACCTTTGAATACGGACAAATGGCGTTTGCTGTTTGGATGATTAAAAAATGCGTCCCGGAAATGGCCTCGATCCCCTATCGCAATCCTACCTGCTACACACAGGAGGAGGTCAAGGAAACCTATTACAGTACGCTCCGCATGGCAGAGGACCTGGGTGTGGATATTTCCAGATATTCCCGCATCGTCTATGACCCCAAAAGTTCTGTTTTTACCGGCGCGGACTATATCGCGGAGGCGTTTGCGTGGGAGAGCGCGGGGTACTACTGGCATATCACCGGAATCAAACGTGCGCTTTCGGGACCGCCGGGCGTGGCGCATACGGACGAGGTGTCCCGGCTGGTAGGAGGCCGGAACTGGCAGTCGCGCCGCGAGGCATACGAGGCCTTTTATCCGGTCCTGTCGGCCTGAGATACGCCGTTCTGTCCTGCGTGTCCGGTCCCCCAGGGATCAGAGCGCAGTTTACAGAATATTGTCATTTTTTCAGTATTATAAGTAAAGGAGAGTAATATAATGGGCTTTTTCAGCAAACCCAAGGAGGTCGAAGTGGAAGCGACGCCTGTGGCGCCGCAGGAAGTAGAGGAGATTCCAAATCTGCCGACCCCGCTGACCAGCACCGTGATCGCTTCCGGTCTGACCGTATCCGGGAAATTGGAAGGAGAAGGTGTGATCCAGGTGGAAGGCGTTGTGAAGGGAGAGATTGTTCTCAATGGCGCGGTGATCGTCACGACTACAGGAAGTATTGAGGGTCCCGTTACGGCGAATGTCATCCAAGTGGCCGGGAGCATTAAGGGCAACTGTGTCGCTCGTGAACATATGTGTCTGGAAAAGACGGGAAGCTTGGAGGGCGATGTCACTACCATTTCCCTCATCGTACATGACGGAGGCCGTCTCAATGGACGCAGCAATATGGTCAATGAGGTGGACGCACGTACTGTCGCCAAACACCGGAAGCCGGAAGAAGACCTCGAATTCGGTCCTAATTATAAGGCCGAAGGGTCCGGAGACCATAAAGAACATAGGGACCGCAAAAAATAACGCGGTTTTTATATGCTCGGAAGGAACTGGATATGAATATAACAGCAGTTACCGCGCAGGCAGAGCAGAAACGCACCAGTTATAGCAACAATTCTCAGGCAGTCAATGTATTTCGGCAGCAGTCATTTTTGCAGCGGGCCGCGAAAGACAAAGAGAGCAGCCTGCTGAACGAGATTGCGAACCGGATGACAGACAGATTTGAGCGTGCAGAAGCGCTGGAATCCCAAATCAAAACGTTCGATATCCGGATGGAACAGCTGACGGAAACAAACAGCAATTTGGAGGAACTGGATGCGGAAGTGCTGGAAATGCACCTGGAAATGTGTAAGTTTATGGGGCGTGCGGCTAAATGGCAGGAGAAAGAATTGACAGAATTTCGAGATCAATTAGCGTCGTTTGATGAATTGATCCAAAGTTATCAGGATATTGTAGACAGAAAATCCGGTTTAACGGATATGACCATGGACCAGGCAAAGGAATTGCTTGCCGCCGCACAAATGCAGCGTGAAGCATATGTACAGAAGGGCATTGAATTTCTGAACAGAATCCATTTAGGTGCAGAAGACATGACAGCTTCCTATTCAGGAATCAACAGCGCTCTCGAAGCAGCGTATGGTAAGAATCCATTTGCCGGACAAGAGCTTTCCGGTCTGAAAACCGATATTTCAGCAGATAATATCTATGCCGAGATAGATAAAGCACTTAAAAATGTTCAAAATGTCGGAAAAGTATTCGATGAAGGAGCGCGCCGGATTGCGGACGCACTTGAGAAAAAAGGTTATGGCGAGTATAAGTATAAGCTTCATCAGTCGTTAAATGAAGTCAGCGAACGGAAAAGTTATATGTCGGACCTGCTGGAAGAAATTACGAGAGAGGAAGAAAAGAAACAGGTTTTCAGTGCCGGATGTACAAAGTATGTGGACAGCGATACACATGAATAAGAAAACAAAGGCTCCCTTCTGCTGTGAGGGGAGCCTTTGCTGTACGCTTGATTTTATAAACCGAATTTTTCTCGATACTTTTGAGGATCGCTCTGATATTCCCGGTACTGCTTCCGCAGACAGTTTCCGCGGTAAAAAATACACGAAATCGCTCATACATAGCTGCCCGGAAATCTTCTAATGGTTGAGAGCGCAGAGGGGCAGTCAAGCCGTCCATAGATTTTGAGTTTGCGGTTCCCGCCGAATGTTCCCGGTATTGTGGAAAGATATTCTTTACCGTCCGGGCCAAGCAGTTTATATTGTTTCATTGTGGAGCGGTTCATCAATACGCCAATTTCTCAGCCAGCCAGCCTTTCAGCTCGCTGATGGGGACTCTTACCTGCTTCATGCTGTCGCGCTCACGGATTGTTACACAGTTGTCTGCTGGGGTTTTGTCATCGCCAACCGTCTCGAAATCGACGGTAACACAGAACGGCGTTCCGATCTCGTCCTGACGGCGGTAGCGTTTGCCGATGGAGCCGGTGTCGTCATAATCGACCATCCATTCTTTGGACAGTTCCGCCTGAATCTCACGGGCTTTATCGCCGAGTTTTTTGCTCAGGGGCAGGACGGCGGCCTTAAACGGAGCCAGCGCCGGATGCAGGCGAAGGACAGTCCGGACATCGTTTTTCTCTGTATCCACGACTTCTTCATCATAGGCGTCAACCAAAAATGCCAATACAACGCGGTCCGCGCCCAAAGACGGTTCGATTACATAGGGGATATAGTGTTCGTTGGCCTCCTGGTCAAAATACGACTGATCTTTGCCAGAGGTGTTCTGATGGGCGGTCAGGTCAAAGTTCGTGCGGGAAGCCACCCCCCACAGCTCGCCCCAGCCGAAGGGGAAGACAAACTCAAAGTCTGTGGTCGCG
>CAMWQV010000031.1 GCA_947176425.1 uncultured Clostridia bacterium | reverse complement strand
GACGTCTACGCCTTTCTTAACATTTTGTTCCAGTATACGGAGAATGCGGCCCCACATATACCCTTCTTCAATAATAAAATATTCCAGAAAAATAAAGTGTTCCGCCTGTTTCAGCTGCCGCAGCACCTCCTCAAAAAAATCTTCTCCCTGCGGAAAATATTTCGCGTCTGAATTTTGATAAAAGACCTGCCGGTTCGTATTCTGCATATAGGCGGCCAGGCTTGCCAGCTGCGGACTGCATCTCCGCAGTTCCCGGACTGTCTCCGCGTTATCGGGTACATAATGGGCGGTCTTCTGCGAGATTTCTTCCGAACGCGCCCGTGCCAGACGGTGTCCCCACTCCATTTTTACAAAGAGATAAAACGGGACCGCAAACACCGGAGCCAGCATGATCAGAAAGATCCAGGTGATCTTGACCGCAGGATTTTCCGGTTTATTGACTATCAGCAGCACGACCGTCACGCTCAACAGCATAGAGCCGCCATAGAACGTGTAGCCGTTTAGACTCAGGCCGCTCAACTTCCAGAAGCCGTCTAACAGCAGGAACAGCTGTATTGCCAGCAGCAATACTATGATACCTGTACGGCCAAATATCAGCCGGAGCAGGCCGCGTTTGCCTTTGTTCAGCAGTAGAATCTTTTCTTCGTCAAAATGAATCTTCTTTTCTTGCGCCATGAAAATGCCTTCCTCTTTTCAGAATTCTCCCTGTTACCATAACACAAACTCCCCAATATTACAACTCTGAAAATTACATCTTACTGTCGTTTGCATTCCGCGGCTGCGTAAGCCGCACAGCCCACAGCGCATAAGCCCGCGCCCAGCCACAGCGACAGTGGCAGGGATACCTCCGCTGCCCTGCCAAATGCCACATTGATCCCCGCCGTCAGAGCATCCGATACCATAGCATATACGGATAACTCCGTAGCACGGGCGGCAGTACGCACACGGCGGTTTTCTGCTACCGACTGAATGGGTCCCAACAGGCTGCCTGCCAGCGTGATCAGCCCAACCCCAGCCACCGACAGCGCGGCTGAATCAGTCAGCGCCAACGCGACACACGCCACGGCTCCAAGACCCATCAGCAGCAGTCCGGTCCGATATTCTCCCAAAGTGCGGATCAGCCGCCCGGACAGCACACCCAGCAGGCCCATCACCTGCATCCCGGCGGCAATATACCCCAGCCACTGTGCAGGCACGCCGCAGCGCGCATATTGCAGCTGGTTCAAAAAGACAGTCACCGACTGCCGGGCCCCCCCGAAGCAGGCAAAGGCAAAAATCATCAGCAAGAGCCTTGGCCTGCGCAGTACGCTGAGCAGCACCGGAAGGAGTGTTCCTGTCTCCTCCCTCGCTGGGGTGTGGGGCGGCTCCTGCAAAAACAGGGCAAACACCGCCGCCGCGCCGTAGACTGCCATGGTCCAGAAGGCCGTCAGCCGGTAGTTACCCCCAAAGTACAAGGAGTACAGCAAGGATGCCGCAAGCATCCCCACTGTCCCCAGTCCACTATAGAGAGCAAAGTTTTTCTGCTGTTCCTCCTCCGGTGAGGAGAGGTAGATCATGGCGGAATCCACCCCGGACACGCCGGAGATAACCACTGACAGTATGAGCCGCTCCACTAGAAACCACACGAACCCCTCCGCACGCCAGAATACGATCTTAGAGAGAAAAAACAGCCCGCTGCATACCACCATAGTGTTGCGGTAACCGATTCGGTCCGCCGCCACCCCCCAGGGCAGCTCCAGAAGCAGGGACAGCACCAGAGAAATGCTCTCCAGCAGAGCAATTTCCGTCAAGCCAACCCCGGCAGCCTGACGGTAAAGCGTGGCAACCGGCGCATAAAACACCATACCCTGTAAGAGTGAGACCACACAGAGCAGGCAAATTGTTTGATTTTTGGGCATAGAAATACTCCTTTCAGATGAGAAAAACGAAACTTAGACCGGACGTACGCCGCCCGATCTGCAAAAAGCTTTTGTTTTTCTTATCTGCGAGGAGTGTACATAAAAGATTACCTCTCAATGGAACAGTTTGCAGATGTATTTTACTACGGTGTGTGAGGACTGTCAAGCAGAGATGCTGCCGCTCTGTTCCTGCAGGAAAAAGCACTTGTATTTTTTGTGGAAATCAAGTATACTATAACTATGAATAAGAAATATTACATCATACCAAAACTGAATATAGCTGTTTTGCTCTCCGCCGGGCTGATGTTCTGCGCCGCTGTGCTGCGGATCGTGTATTATGCAGGCGTCCGCGCTCCCAGAGGAGAATTCTGGTGGCAGGAGGTACTGCCGGTGATCGCCTGTATATTGTTTGCGGCGTCACTGCTGACCGACGCTGGAGACCGTCTCTACCGCACGGCTGTACCGGTGGCGCTGGGCTGCGTGTTTTTTGCGGTGAAAGCGGCTGGGTTCTCTCCAGGACACCGGCTGTTCTGCTGGGGGCTGTATCTGGTCACGGCGGGTCTTTATTACGCGACGGTGCGGCACGGCCTGAACAAGTGGCTGTTCGGCGGGGTGGTCGGATGTGCGCTGGCCTATCACTCTGTTGTAGAGGATGCTGTCCAGCGGCGTTTCCTCCAACTGTACACCACACCGCGGGCAGTATGGACGCCGCACTGGTGGCATTTCCTGGCCGAACTGACGGTGCTGATGACAATGACCGCGCTGCTGCTGGCTGCGGTCTCTATGGAGAAACGGGAGCGGCAGGGCTGGACGCCGGGCTGGGGTGACCGAAACGACGGGCGGCGTCTGCGGACAGTCGATCCGGTGTGGCGGGTCTCGCCGTATATTATGGTCACACGAAATACATCCTCGAATTTCCTTCATGACAGGATGGAATGCACTGCTCTGGACGCCTATATCCACCGCAAGAGACGGGAAGGACTGCGGGGCTTTGGCACACTGCATGTGGTGCTGGCCGCTTATGCGCGGTGCGTGGCGCAGTATCCGGGCGTCAACCGCTTTATCTCCGGACAGCGGGCATACAGCCGGCCGGAGATCGAGATTGCAATGAACGTCAAGCCCGAGATGACCCTGGAATCCCCGGATACGGTCATCAAGCTCTATTTAAGCCCTGCGGATACCGCGGAGGACGTGTACCGGAAACTTCAGGAGAAAGTGATGTCGATCAAGGCCGCGCCCACAGACCAGACCAGTTTTGACCTGCTGGCCCGCGCCCTGGACCTGATCCCGGGACCGGTCCTGCTGCTGGCCATGTGGTCGCTGCGGTTTCTGGATTACTTCGGCTGCCTGCCCCGTGCGCTGACAAAACTCAGTCCCTTTCACGGGTCGCTGTATATTACATCCATGGCCTCGCTGGGCATCCCGCCGATCTATCACCATCTGTATGATTTCGGGAATGTGCCTGTATTCGTATCGCTGGGGAAAAAATACAGGGTGAAAGAATTGGGTAAGAACGGTACTGTCGTTTTAAAACGGTACATCGATTATACGTTTGTCACAGATGAACGGATTTGTGACGGTTTCTATTTCGCTTCGGTGCTGCGTTTCTTCCGGAGAATTTTGCAGGACCCGGAGTGCCTGGACACACCGGCGGAGATTGTGGTACAGGATATTCGCTGACGTTTCAGCAGCGGCTGCCTCTTTTTTCAGGCAGCCGCTGCTCTTTTCAGGATGCTTTTTTACGGTCTCTTTTTGTTCCGTCTCCGTACTTACACAAGTAAAGACTGCAAACTGGAACTTTACAGAGCCTGGCCGGATGGAATGCTAGTTTGCTGCCGCAATGCTCTCTACGGCATTCTTGCCGGCAATGCGCCCGAAGACCACGAAGTCACACACCGCGTTGCCGCCAATCCGGTTGCCGCCGTGGACGCCGCCAACGGTCTCACCTGCGGCAAACAGTTTGGGGATGGGCTGTCCTTCCGTGTCGATAACCCGGGTCTCGGTATCGATCTTGATACCGCCCATAGTATGATGGATACCCGGGGCGATCTTAATGGCGTAGAAGGGGGCCACGGACAGGTCCTCGTCCATGCCGTTGTTGCGGCCAAATTCCTTGTCCTCCCCCGCCGCCACGGCGGCGTTCCAGGTTGCCATGGTCTCCTCGAAATTGGAGACTGCGTCACCCGTCAGGCCCATGGCTTCCGCCAGACCGGCGTAGGTGTCTGCGCTGACGGTCAGACCGTTGCTGATGTATTTCTGGGTGGATTTCAGTCCGTCCACCAGACGCTGGTCGAAAATGATGTAAGCGTATTGGCCGTCCTGCTCCAGCTCGGCGGCGGACACCGCGTCACGGGTAGACATATCGTTGCAGAACCGCTTGCCGCTGCTGTTCACCAAAATGCCGCCCTTGCTGCGCACACTCTCGCTGACCAGAAGCCCGGTCTCTTGGTATACGGTGGGGTGGAGCTGGATCTGTTCCATATCCACCGTGTCCGCTCCCACGGCCTCCGCCATGGTGATGCCGTCGCCGGTGGCGCCGGCGTGGTTGGTGGTCACGGCCCCGGCCAGGGACGGATTGTAGGAGGTCATGATATCATAGTTGCTGCCAAAGCCGCCCGTCGCCAAAATGACCACCTTGGCGTTGACCGTGTAGTCCGCCATGTCGCTGGCCGCTTTCACGCCCGCCGCGGCGCCGTTGTCCATGATGATCTCGGTGACGGTGGTTTCCAGGATAATCTGGATACCCAGCTTCTCCGCCTGTTTGCTCAGCTTTTCCACCAGGTAGGGTCCCACAGCGCTGCCGTCCTCCGGCTCATGGAGGTACTTGTGCTGCGTGCCGCCGGTTGCCGCCACCTCGGGCAGCGGCGCGCCGATGGAGGTCAGCCAATCCACCGCTTCCGCACTCTCCTCGGCCATGGTGGTGACCAGGTCTATGTCGTTGATCTGATGGCCGCCGTTCATGGTGTCTTCAATAAACTCCTGCACGCCGCTGTCGGTAATGCCCAGCTCCGCCTGATAAGCGGTAGCCGCTGCGTTCATGCCGCCGGTGGCTTTCAGGCTGTTCCCGCCCACCAGGGGCATCTTCTCCAGGATAATCACCTTCGCGCCCAGCTCCGCCGCCTGGCACGCGGCGGTCAGGCCGGCGCCGCCGGCACCAACGATCACGATATCACAGTCCAGGGTTTCCGCCGTTTTCTCGCCGCTGTCAGCCTTTTGGGGCACCAGCGCGGCGGGGTCCAGACCCGCAGCCATCAGGGCAGTGTCCACAGCCTGGAAAATGGCGTTGGAGGTGATAGTCGCGCCGGTCACACCGTCGATCTGGGTGGACTGGGCGGCTACGATCTTAGCCGGGAGCCGTTCCACCGCCACAGCGCCCAGGTTCGGGGTCTCGTCAGGCCCCTCCACATCCACGCTTTCAATGCTCTTATCCTCCGCCACGGTGACAGCAGCTGTCACGATGCCGCCGAAGCCCCTGGCCTCGGCAGAGTAAGTACCTGCCTTAAACTCCTCTGCAAGAGTGGGTCCCGACGTGGGGACGGACTTGCCCTCCGCCAGAGCGATGGCGGCGGCAGCGGCCTCCTTGACGCCGTTGGAGGTCATGGTAGCACTGGTCACACCGTCGATGTCGGCGCTTTGGGCGGCCTTGATCTGCCCGGCCAGTTCCTCCAGATGGGCGCCGCCGATATCCGGCGTCTCGCTGTCGCCGGTGACCTTTACGTCAGTGATGGTGGTGGCGTCAGTGGTGATCTCCACCGTGACGGTGCCGCCGAAGCCCTGACCCTCACCGATATAGGTGCCGGGGGTGTAGTTCCCGTTCCCCACCGGTGTGGGGGCGGGGCGGTTGTCGATGTACATCAGCACGCCTGTCACAAGCGCCGTCAACACCAACGCAATTACTGTCTTGATAACCAGCTCTTTTCTCATAGCTTATTGTCTCCTCTCTTTGAAAAATTCCACGCAAAAATACACGTCCCCTCTCAGGGGACAGCCGGGCCTGTTTGCGGCCCGCAGTTTCGATTATCTCCTCCTTTTCCTCCAGTGGGTCATCTGTCCATTCTGCTCCCTCACGTTTATTTTTGGGGCCACTTTGGCCAGCCGCCGCACCAAGATGCCGCTGAGCAGGCCGATCAACACCCCGGCCGTCAGCCCCGACATGGCCAGGAGGATAAAGTAATAGGCTATCCGCACGTTTTCCACCAAGATCACCGCCACGACAATCTGCCCCAGATTGTGGGCGCCACCGCCTGCCAGACTGCCTCCCACGCAGTCGAAGATGCCCACCCGCTTCACCGCCGCCATGCATACCAGGCTGAACAGCCCCCCCGCCAGACTGAAGAAGACACCAAAGAGGTTGGCAAAGAGCAGTCCGTTGACGGCAATGCGCACCAACGAGACCAGCAGCGCCTCCCGCCAGGAGTAAAGGTAGAGTACCGTGACAATGGCCAGGTTGGGCAGGCCCAGCTTCATGCCGGGCACGGTAAAGACCGGGATCATGGACTCCACATAGCCCAGCAGGACAGCTGCCGTACACAGCAGGCCCAGATAGGCCGCCTTATGCCGTATGGGGTTCAATTCTGCTCCCCCGCTTTCTCAATATAAATGAGCAGCCCGTGGGGGAGGCAGGCGATCAGCTCGCCCGGCTGGCTGACGGCGCCGGTGTACACACAGATCTCATCGGCGCAGTCGGCCTCCGCCACCATAATTTTCCCCCCCTCCACCCGGACCAGGTTGTAGTCAATCTCATCGTTCCCCACCCGAAATTCCACGTCCTTGGACAGGTCCAGCCGCTGCAACTCCCGACCGCCCACCTGCACCACGGCCCAGACTGTCGGGCCGTCCGGGCCGCGCAGGAGAAAGCGCTGGACCAGGAAGGCCGCCCCAAGGACGGCGAAAAGCGCCGCAGCCAGGATCAAAGAATTCCTCTGTTCTCGTTTCACCGGTCAGTCTCCTCCGCCCTTTCCGGGGCCACAACAGCGACGTTGTGCGCCGCCTTTATTACAACCAGTTTATTTTACTTGATTCCTGCGCATCTTGTCAAGGGATGCCTCCCTCTTTCCATAAAAATATAGATGAGCAAATACGGAAAACTGCCCAAAAACAGCCTCTGATTGTCCACTGTTAAAAGGCAAAAATTGATTGATTTATCTGCATATAGAGGACTGGTTTGTGCAATTATACAATTTTGTTCATTTATAGCATCCCCCAATACTGTCTGAACCGCCTGGGGCAGCCGCTTAAAAGCAAAGGATATCTCTACATTTGTCAGCTCGGTTCGCCAGCCTATTGAGCGCTTTTTCAATACAAAAGGCAGCTCAAAACAGACTGCACTGCTGTACAATAATCCCGCGCTGCCTGGCATTCTCCCGCGCCACGCTTCGCGGCAGGTCCGCCAGAAATGCCGACGGTTTTGCTGCGGCAGTCAGGATCAGTTCCTCCCGCGCACGAGTCATGCCGACAAACAGCAGCCGCCGTTCCTCCTCCATGTCCGCCGGACGGTCCGGCGTTTCCAGCGGAAGTGTGCCGGCATTCACACCGGCGACAAATACAGTTGGAAATTCCAATCCTTTTGCGGCATGGAGCGTCATCAAACGCACTGCGCCGGACTCCCAACGCTTTCCGGCGGCCCGGCGCAGGTCGGCTTCTTCTCCCATGGTAAGCGTGTCCCAAAGCTCTTGGAAATCTTTATGGAAAACCGCCATATTCCGCAGGCTTTCCAACGGACTGCCGCCGCCATACTGTTTGGACCATCGTTCCGCTAATTTCCATGGTTTTTCTTTTCCAGCCAGCGGATACCATTCCGCAGACCGTTCCAGCCAAGCCTCCAGCGGTCCATAGCCCTGAACCGTTTCCTTCAATACATCCGGCTGAAAAACAGTCATTTTCCCGCACACAGCCTTCGCTGTCTGAATCAAGTCCGCGGGACAGTCCCACAGCAGACGCAGGGCGGCGGATAAGGCGGCGGTATCCCAGGGAGCGGCGAGCGTCCGGAAAAACGCCAAAAATCCCCGTACTTCATCCGTATCCAAAAAGTCCTCCCGTCCGCTGATGACGCAGGGGATATCGTCATGCTGCAGGCATTTTTCAATCAGTGCAAGCTGCCTGTGGGTGCGGCATAAGACCGCAATTTCAGAAAACGCCCGTGTTTCCCGGTCCAGGACCCGGGCTTCCAGCATATCCACACCGCCGGTTATGCGCCCGATCTCTTTGGCGATAAACACCGACTCGCTGAAATCATCCGGCGCCTGTACCAAACGTACCGGCATCCCTGCCGGACGTTTCGGTTCCAGCAGGCGCGGTTCTCCGGGATTTTTGCTGATAACCGGCAAAGCAGCGCTGATTACCTCCGGCGCAGAGCGGTAGTTGGCGGTCAGGCGAATCTCCCGCATATCATTCCGCTCCGCCGCCAGACGCCGGAAGCACTGTCCCGAAGCCCCCCGGAAACCATAGATAGATTGATCCGGGTCTCCGATTACAAAAAGCGTCTTTCCGTCCCGGCTCCAGTTCTGTACCAGAGAATATTGAATATCATTGATATCCTGAAATTCGTCCACCAGCAAATGAGAGAATCCCCGCTGCCCTGCCGTATCCAGCTCCAGTGCTTTTAAAAGAAGATCGTCAAAATCCAACACGCCCAGTTCCCGCAGGCGGCTGCAATATGCCTCATACAGCTCCTGATTCTCTGCCGGTGCGCCGTTTTTAATCTTGGAAACTGTTTGCAGCAGACGCCTTGGACGTATTTTGCTGCCGCAGGCGCGCAGCGTTTCTGCCGCAATCTCCAACGCTTCCGCCTGTCCCAGCAGCTTTACATCGCCCAGCAAGTCCAGGCAGACGGCATGAAACGTCCCGATCCGTATCCGTGCAGCGGCGCGTTTCCCGCCCAGCCGCACTTCCAGACGCTGCCGCATCTCAGCCGCGGCCTGATTGGTAAACGTGACGGCGGTGATCTCTCCGGGTTTTACGCCGCGTTCTTCGATCAGGTAAGCAATACGGGCAACTAAAGTCTTGGTCTTACCGGTCCCCGGTCCTGCCACAACTGCAACGCAGGATTCCGCGGCAGTAACGGCGGCCCCCTGTTCCGGATTGAGTGCCTCGGCAGGTATTTCGGCAGATACCGGAGTTGGAGCCGTCTTTTTCAGTTCCCGCTTTTTGACGGTCCGTTTCACGGGCATCTCTGCTCCAAAGAGAGAAATCTGACCGCCTATCCGTTCGATCTCTCCGGGGGACAGCAGCGAGATTACACCATATTCCCCGTCAAAACCGGGCCTGCGTTCCACCTCTCCCAGACGCAGGCGGCGTATCCCTTCCGCGACGCAGGGACCGGCAACCCGTTCGATCTCTGACACCGGCGTTTCCCGCAGAATAGAAAATTCCGGACCTAAAGCGTCCAGCATTTTTTCATATAAAGCGTTTGCCCGTTTACTGACCGCAGAGATCCCAGTGGAAGCGGCAATAACCTCCGGCAGCGGCGCAAGACTTTCAAAAGGCTTTGCGTTTGCGGGACGTACTCCAGCCGGACGGTCTGCCAGCGCTTCAACACGGTGTTCGACCCCGACAGTCAGTTTTCTGCCGCACACCGGACACAAGCCGTTTCGCGCCTGTGTTTCGACAGGGGTAAGGCAGACGCCGCAGTTACGATGGCCGTCCAGATGATATTTCCCCTCCTCCGGAAAAAATTCTACAGTCCCGTAAAATCCCTCTCCTGTGCGGACCGCCTGCAGCAGCTCCGGATAGGATATCCCTGTTTCCAGCAAATCGGCTTCCCGGCCCAGCTTATTCGGCGAGTGGGCGTCGGAATGGGATACCAGCGTCATACGGTCCAGGGCGGAAACGCGCCAATTCATGGGCGGGTCGGAGGACAGACCGGTTTCAACGGCATGGATATGGCTGCTCAGATCTCCGAAACAAGCCTCAACTGTGTCAAAATCCGAAAACGCGCCGAACATGGAAAAATGCGGCGTCCAAATATGGGCCGGGATGAATTCGGCCTCCGGACAGGTCTCTAATGTCAGCTCCAGCAGGTCCCGGCTGTCCATCCCTAAAATGGGCCGTCCGTCGGAGTGGATATTGCCGACCGCTTCCAAACGGACCGCTAATTCTTCTGCCGCCTCCAGGCTGGGAAGCAAGATCAGATGATGGACTTTGCGCGTTTTGCCGTCCCGCTTATAGATACAGCTGATCTCCCCTGTGATCAGAAATTTTGCCGGTTCCGCAGCGCCTTCCAAACGCAGGTCTTCACGCAGTTGATATACCCCGTCTCCGGCCGGGACAAGCTGGTCTTTCAGCTCCGCACGCCAGGCAGGATGGGTGAAATCTCCGGAGCCTATCAGCGCTATCCCTTTTTTGCCTGCCCACCAGTCCAGATGAGGAAGGTCACAGTCGCGGCTGGTCGCACGGGAAAACCGGGAGTGAATATGGAGATCAGCAATATACATAAGTGAATTGCTCCTTTGTTCAAGATGGTCTTATTATAAGCTATTTTGCCGAACGGTGCAACAGGGGAAAAGGACGGTTGACACACTTCGGCAATCGTGCTATTGTTATTACAATATACAGAGG
>CAMWQV010000030.1 GCA_947176425.1 uncultured Clostridia bacterium | reverse complement strand
TGTATAATCCGTATGATACAAAACACTTTGTTCGATATTGATTGTAGCAGGTTTCAGCCGAAAAACAACAATCAAATCGAGCGTGCTGTACGTTACGAAACATTTTCTGAAATCTGTACGGAGGTTTTTTATGGACAGACGGCAGCGGAAAACACGGAAAGCTATTTTTGAAGCGTTCGGCGCACTGCTGGAGCGAAAAAGTTATCACAGCGTCACGGTGCAGGAAATTATTGATGCAGCGGATATCGGACGAAGCACTTTCTATGCCCACTTTGAAACAAAAGACGATTTGCTCCGGGAACTGTGCCGGGAATTGTTTGGCCATGTGATCGACAGCGCTGTGGACTGTACGCACACACACGGCCTGTATTCTGACGGCAGCGCGCCGCAGTCCGTATTCTGCCACCTTCTCCAGCACTTGGAGGAAAACCAAAACAATATCCTGGGCCTGCTCTCTTGTGAAAGCAGTGAGATTTTTCTCCGGTATTTCAAGGACAGCCTGAATGAACTGGTACAGTCACAGCTTTCCACGCAGAAACAGAGCAGACTGATGCTGCCCAGGGATTTTTTGGGCAATCATAGCTCCAGCGCTTTTGTGGAAACCGGCCTGTGGTGGGTCAAGAACGGCAGAAAACAGACGCCGGCGGAGCTGGATCAATATTTCCGTATGGTCATTGAGCCGGTTTTATAAACAGTTTCGCAGGGAGGCAAACTATGGGGAATTATGTTGTTGAAAGTTATGAAAATTACCGCGAAGAAGATAGATTATCAACTAATAATGCCAGAAAAATTGAATTTCTGACCACAATAAGAATCCTTGACGATTTGATAAGCGGAAAGAAAACGATTCTTGACTGTGCTGCCGGAACGGGAATTTACGCTTTTCATTTTGCCGATAAAGGACATACAGTCACTGCGACAGATATAACGCCAAGACATATTGAAGTCATCCGCAGTATTTTAAGGAATAAGCCTTACAAAATGGAAACAGCGATTCTTGATGCATCCGACATGAGCATATTTGAAAACGAAAGCTTTGATATCGTATTAAATATGGGTCCATTTTATCATCTGGTGGATCGTTCTGACAGAGAAAAATGTATAAAAGAATCCTTGCGGGTATTGAAAAAAGGCGGGCTTCTTATTACCGCGTATATTCCGAGATATTATGTGTTCCAATATGTAGCGATGCAGAATAAAGAGTATTTGGACGCGAAACTTGCCAGACAGATTATTCAAACCGGCGAACTGCGTCATGATGATGAAAAATGCTTCTGGACAGATACCTATTATTCTACCTGCGAAGAAATAGAGCAATTATATCAGCAATATGATCTTACTGTGATTGACCACTTTGCACAGGATGGGGCAGCCGCACATTTTTCAGAACAGGTTGACAAATGGAATGATGAGGAATTTCGTATCTGGTGTGATTATCACTACAGTATCTGCCGGGAAAGATCCATACTTGGCGCAAGCAATCATGTAATTATTATAGGGCAAAAGAAGTGAAAAATATGGAATGTAAATATATGAGGATACAGGGGAGAGAAGATTCTTATATTACAAAGTATCCCAAAGGTATATTCAGTCTTTGCTGGAATCTGATTCAGAGGAATCAATTCACAGAAGAAGAAAAAGAACTGTTTATCAGTATTGATAATTGGTTCAAAGACAACCTTCCCGAACCGGAACCCTGCAAAAATCGTGAAAAAGTCATCACATTTTTTAAGTGCGAAAGTACGTCAGAAATGGTTAAGAAATTAGAACCCGCTGCTATCCTGTTGGATAAACACCAAAAGCCTTACGATGTACTGTATACAAATTTTGTTGGGACCATCATTTATGAAGATTACTGGCAGGTTGCTGTTCGAGTGGAAGATGGAAAAATCGTATAGGTTTGGAGACTGATATGAAACTATATCATGGAAGCACCACTGCCAATATCAAGATTCTAACGCCTAATCTTGCAGACCATGACCGGCCATATGTGTATATGACCACAATCGAAGCTGTTGCCGCATTTTATTTATGCAACGCTGTTGAAAGGCCGTACTACTGGTTTCCCTACGGCTTTGAACGCGGCAGTGATATACCGGTTTATCATGAATTATACCCTCACGCCCTGCAAGAAGTGTCCGAAGGTGTCAGCGGCTGCATTTATGAGGTTCAGGCCGGTGAATCCCAGGTAATCCCCTTTAAAAATATTCCCTGCGCAAGATTAGCCACGGAACCAGTCGCAGTGACGGGCTGTATCCCAGTAAAAAATGCGTATGCGTTATTGATGGACTATGTGCGGCAGGGCAAAATGAAAATAGGCCGTTACGAAGATAAGACTGAACAGCAGCTGAACTGGTGGTATACGCAGGGGGCCGCGTATCTGGAAGAAAAACGCATGATAGAAACGCCGGATTGTTCTTATGCCCGGTTTGTCAAAGAAAAAATACCGCAGATATGGGAGAAATATCTGCTGCGGATCAAGGCCGCTGAAAACTGAGCGAACAAAAGGGCGCACGATAGATCAAAACGATCATACCGTGCGCCCGATATTTATGCCGCGCTTCTCACAGCCGCTTTCATAGCCGCCACATAATCGCGCACATACGGGACGGCATCCCTGCCGTACTGCGCCGTCAGCTTCACAATCGCGGACCCCACAATCGCGCCGTCGGACAGCCGGGCCATTTCAGCGGCCTGTTCCGGCACGGAGATACCGAACCCGACAGCACAGGGGATATCCGGATTCGCGTTTCTCACCAGCTGCACCATGCCGCCGATATCGGTGGTGATTTCCGACCGCACTCCGGTCACGCCCAGGGACGACACGCAGTATACAAACCCTTCCGCTGATTTTGCGATTTGGGCGACCCGTCCGGCGGATGTCGGGGCAATCAGAGAGATTAAGTCCACGCCGTATCGATGGCACAGCGGCGCAAATTCCTCTTTTTCCTCAAAAGGAACATCGGGAAGAATCATTCCGTCTATCCCGATCTCCGCACAGGCGGCGATAAATTTTTCCGCGCCGTAGCCGAAAACCACGTTTGCGTATGTCATAAAGACCATAGGGGTTGTTACGTCTTGCCGCAGTTCCTGCACCATATCAAAGATACGTTCTGTGGTAACGCCCCCGGCCAGTGCACGGACATTCGCTGCTTGAATAACAGGGCCTTCCGCGGTAGGGTCGGAAAAAGGAATCCCCAACTCAATCAAATCTGCACCGGCATCGGACATTGCATGGACCAAAGCGGCGGTTGTCTCCAAATCCGGGTCGCCGCAGGTGATAAAAGGAATAAATGCTTTGCCCCCGGAAAAAGCGTTTTTAATGTTACTCATAAATATTCTCTCCCCTGTAGCGGGCAATCGCCGCGCAGTCTTTGTCCCCGCGTCCGGAGATATTTACAACGATAATCTGTTCTTTCCGCATAGACGGGGCAAGCTTCACGGCATGGGCCAGCGCATGGGCGGACTCGATAGCGGGAATAATCCCTTCCGTCCGCGACAGGTACTCAAACGCCTGCACCGCCTCGCTGTCCGTCACGGGGACATATTCCGCCCGTCCGGTGTCGTGGAGCCAGGCGTGTTCCGGACCGATGCCTGGATAATCCAGTCCGGCGGATATCGAGTAAACAGGCGCGATCTGCCCGAACTCGTCCTGACAGAAATAGCTTTTCATTCCGTGAAAAATCCCGACGCGTCCGGTGGAGATTGTCGCGGCGGTTTCAAACGTATCGACCCCGCGTCCCGCCGCTTCACAGCCGATGAGCCTTACAGACGGCTCGTCGATAAAGTGGTAAAACGCCCCCATCGCGTTGCTGCCGCCGCCCACGCAGGCAAGAACGGCATCCGGCAGTTTCTGCTCTTTTTCCATCAGCTGCGCCTTGATTTCCCTGGAAATAACCGCCTGAAAATCACGCACAATTGTGGGAAACGGATGGGGACCCATGACGGAACCCAGGCAGTAATGTGTATCACTGATCCGGCTGGTCCATTCCCGCATGGCCTCGCTGACGGCGTCTTTCAGCGTCGCCGTACCGGAGGATACCGGCACTACGTTCGCGCCCAGCAGCCGCATACGATAGACATTCAGGGCCTGGCGGCGGGTATCCTCCTCGCCCATAAAGACCACGCATTCCATCCCCATCAAAGCGGCGGCGGTAGCGGTGGCCACGCCATGCTGTCCCGCACCGGTCTCGGCAATTAACCGTGTTTTTCCCATTTTTTTCGCAAGCAGCGACTGTCCTAAGACATTGTTGATTTTATGGGAACCGGTATGATTCAGGTCCTCGCGTTTCAGATAGATTTTTGCGCCGCCCAGATCATCCGTCATACGCCGCGCAAAGTACAGCCGCGACGGACGCCCGGCATATTCATTAAAAAGTCCGGTCAGCTCCTGTTGAAAGGCAGAGTCCTCCCGATAGTGGTTATAGGCCTCCTCCAGCTCAATGACAGCATTCATCAGGGTTTCGGGGATATACTGCCCGCCGTGGATTCCAAAACGGCCTTTACTCATCATGCAGTTTCCTTTCTTGCGGCCGCAACCGCCTGTAAAATTTTGCTTCGATCCTTGACGCCCTCCGTTTCCACACCGCTGGAGAGGTCCGCTCCCAACGGATGCAGCTGCGCGGCGGCAGCGGGAATCGTCTCCGGCGTCAGACCTCCGGCCAGCAGATAGGGCTGCCGGAAACCGTCCAGCAGGGACCAGTCAAATGCCTCTCCCGTACCATAGCCGTTATCCAATAGGACCAAATCAGCAGACGACGCGGCGGCGGAGTCCAAGTCTTCGGCCGTCCGTACCCGGAAAGCTTTCCAGACAGGATGCCCCGGCGCCAGCGACCGGAGTGCAGAAATATAGGCGTCGTCCTCATGGCCGTGGAGCTGGGCAATTCGGATTATATTTTCATTCAGAAGCGCCGCCGCCGTTTCGACTGGCTGATCCACAAACACTCCGACAGGAAAAATATCGGAGTCCAATTTTTCGGACAGCTTCCGGACCTGTTCCGGGGAGACGTTCCGGCGGCTGCGGGGGAAATTGATAATAAATCCGCAGTAATCCGGACGGGCTTCATTGACAAAATCGATGTCGCAGGGACGGGACAGCCCGCAGATTTTAATTAACATCTTTCCGCCGCCTCCCGCATAGCGTTCAGCAGGGCGGTTTTTTTGCCGGAACGCATGAACGCCTCCCCGATTAAAGCCGCGTCCGCGCCGATTCTATGCAGCGCGGCGGCGTCTTGGGGACCAGTCACGCCGCTTTCCGCGACATAAAGGATATGAGGCGGAATTTTTTCACGCAGTCTGGCGGCGTTGGAAAAATCCACTGAAAAATCTTTCAAATTCCGGTTATTCACGCCGATGATCTTCGCCCCGGCTGAGACCGCCGACGCAATTTCCGTCTCGTCATGGGCTTCCACCAGCGCGGACAGCCCCAAGCCGTCACAGATTTTCAAATAATCCGCAATCGTTCTGGTATCCAAAAGAGCGCAGATCAAGAGGACGGCGTTTGCGCCCATCAGTTTCGCCTGATAAAGCTGATACTCGTCTATTGTAAAATCTTTCCGCAGCATTGGCAGACGTACCGCCTCACGGATTTCCCGGAAAATTTTATCAGACCCTAAAAACCATTTCGGTTCGGTCAGACAGGACAGACAGTCCGCGCCTGCCACTTCATACTCCCGGGCAATGTCCAAATAGGGAAAATTTTCGGAAATAATCCCTTTTGACGGAGAAGCTTTTTTCACTTCGCAGATAAACCGCATACCCGGCTTTTTCAGCGCGTCCATAAACGCCTTTCCGTCAGCCGGACCGGACTGCCTGCAAAGTTCCTGTACTGTATCCAGAGATAATTTTTCTTTATCTGCCGCCACCCGCTCCCGGGCATATGCGGCAATCGTGTCTAAAATTGTACTTGCCATAGCGTTCACTCGTTGGTATAGCGGACAGTTTCCGCCAGTTTTGCAGCAGCCGCGCCGGAATCCAGCAGCGTTTCCGCCAGTTTGACGCCTTCTTCCAGTGTCCCTGCCTTGCCGCCGATATACAGTGCCGCGCCAGCGTTCAGACATACTGCCTGCCGTTTCGGGCCTTTTTCCGTACCTGCCAGAATCGCACGGGTGATAGCGGCGTTTTCCTGCGGTGTACCGCCGGTCAGTTCGGATTTGTCACAGCGCGTATAGCCGAACTGTTCGGGGGTAATCTCATAAGTCTGGAACCAGTTGTCTTTAATCTCACAGACGGTCGTAGGTGCGCTCATGGATATCTCGTCCAGCTTGTCCTGACCGTAAACGACCATTCCCCGCGTTACGCCCAGCTTGCTCATCACCTGCGCCAGCGGTTCGACCAGGCCGCCGTCATATACGCCCATCAATTCCATATTGGCACCGGCAGGATTGGAAAGCGGACCGAGTATATTGAAAACAGTACGGATACTCAGTTCTTTCCGAATCGGTGCAACGTATTTCATCGCAATATGATAGTTCTGCGCAAAGAGGAAGCAGAAATTAAGATTTTTCAGCATATCCGCGCTTTTCTCCGGCGGGATCGTAATATTCACGCCCAACGCCTCCAGCACATCCGCCGCGCCGGATTTCGAGGACGCGGCGCGGTTGCCGTGCTTGGCGACCGGTACGCCTCCGGCAGCAATCACAAACGCGGCTGTCGTGGAAATATTAAACGAGTTGGAACCGTCGCCGCCGGTACCGACGATCTCAAGCACATCCATATCATGAAGAAGCTTGACGCAGTGGGCGCGCATTCCGGCGGCGGACGCGGTGATCTCGTCGATTGTCTCGCCCTTCATGGACAGAGCGGTCAGATAAGCCGAGGTCTGTACAGGCGTCGTTTCTCCGCCCATAATCTCATTCATCACCGCTTCTGCTTCAGCATAGGACAGATCTTCTTTTTTGGACAGTTTGATAATAGCCTCTTTAATCATAATATAATTCCTCCTGGTCTGGGTTTATAGAGCAATAAAATCAGAAAGCATCGTTTTTCCGTCAGGAGTAAGGATTGACTCCGGATGGAACTGCACCCCGAAAATCGGGTAAGCTGTGTGCTGAACCGCCATGATTTCCCCGTCATCGGTCTCAGCAGTGACGCGCAGGCAGTCCGGCATGGTATCCGGGCCAGCCGCCAGAGAGTGATAACGGGCCACAGGAGCGGGAGAAGGACAGTTCCGGAACAAGGGGCAGTCCGGATCAAACGTCACCATGGACTGTTTTCCGTGCATCAGCTGTTTCGCATAAGTGATCGTTGCACCAAACGCGGCACAGATTGCCTGATGCCCCAGGCAGACGCCTAAAATTGGAATCTTTGCGCCCAAAGCTTTTACAGCTTCAATAATAATTCCCGCATCTTCCGGACGCCCCGGTCCCGGAGAAATAATGACATGGTCCGGCGCAAGCGTTTCGATCTCCGGGATCGTCAGTTCATCATTGCGCACGACTTTAATATCCGGTTTGACCGTCCCGATCAACTGATAAAGATTGTAAGAGAAGCTGTCATAATTATCGATCAGCAAGATCATAAATCTGCCTCCTTCTGCGCCCGTTCCAAGGCTTCCACAACGGCGCGGGCTTTGTTGACCCGTTCCTGATATTCCAGCTCCGGTACAGAATCCGCTACGATCCCGCCGCCGGAACGAATAAACACTTTTCCGTTTTTGGTGAACGCCAGCCGGATAGCAATGCAGGTATCAAGATTGCCGGTCAGGTCCAGATACCCCACCGCGCCGCCGTAAACGCCCCGTTTATCGTCCTCCAGCTGGTTGATGATCTCCATAGCCCGCAGCTTCGGCGCGCCGGAGAGCGTCCCGGCAGGCAGCACGGCGTCCAATGCGTCCAGCGCGTCTTTGTCCTCCCGAATCTCTCCCCGCACGGTAGAACCCAGGTGCATCACATGGGAGAACCGGAGAATCGACAAATAATTTTCTACTTCCACGGTGCCGAATTTGCTGATCTTTCCCAAATCGTTGCGGCCCAAATCCACCAGCATATTATGTTCGGCAAGTTCTTTTTCATCAGACAGCAGCTCTTTTTCCAGGGAGGCGTCTTCCGCGGCGGTCTTCCCTCTCGGACGCGTTCCCGCAAGAGGAAAGGTATGCAGCACGCCGTCCTCCAGTTTGACCAGCGTTTCCGGCGACGCACCTGCAAGCTCCATACTCTCGCTGGTGAAATAGAACATATACGGCGACGGATTCGCGGCCCGCAGAACCCGGTATGCGTCCAGCAGCGAACCGGTAAATCCTGCTTCCAGACGGTTGGACAGCACAACCTGAAAAATATCCCCTTCCCGGATATACTCTTTCGCCTTTTCCACCATCCCGCAGTAAGCCGGCAGGTCATAGAGCGGCGTAAGGGGAGAAGTCAGATGCCCGGGTTGATTTTCCCAGGGCTTGCCGTGCTTGAGCAGCTCCGCAAGACGTTCCAGACGTCCGCAGGCGGCAGGGTAGCTTTCGTCTAAATCGGCAGTATCGGCGTTGGTAATCAGAACGATTTTTTGACGGTAGTTATCGAACGCCACAACGGTTTCAAAAAGCATCAAATCCATATCCTGAAACCGCTCCCGGTCCTGGGCGTCCAGCTTCAGAGACGGTTCCGCGTACTTGAGATAATCATAGGCGAAATATCCTACCAGACCCCCGGTAAAAGGCGGCAGTTCCGGCACTCGCGGGCTTTTATAATCTGCCAGCAGTTTCCGCAGTACGGGAGCCGGGTGCTGGATCTCCGTGCGCACGGTATCCCGGTCGCGGACCTGCAAAATACCGTCCTTGCAGGTGATTTCAAGGGTCGGATCAAAACCTAAAAAGGTATACCGGCCGCATCCTTCAGCGGCGGCAGCGGATTCCAGCAGAAAACAGTGGCCGCTTTTTGCGCGCAGAATCCGCAGGGCCTGAATCGGGGTAATAAAATCGGAGAGCAGTTCCCGGCTGACAGGGACACGATGATACCCCCCGCCGGAGGCCAATGTCCGGGCCTCTTTCAAAGATGGAAAATACATAGAAAAAACTCCTTCCGTTTCTCAAAACAGCAAAACGCCCGTCCTGACTAAAACAGTTAGTCAAGGACGGGCGAAAAAAGACGCTCGCGGTGCCACCTTGCTTCGCGGCTCGAAAACCGCGCACTTTGCGGGATACCAGCATATCCCCGGCAACTGACGTATGCCCGCACGTCGCAAAATACTTAGCTCTGCGCTGTTCCTTGCGCCCTCCGTGATCCATTTACCTGCCTGCGTTCTGTCCGGCTCCCAGCTCCCCGGACTCTCTGTGAGGGCACGACAGGTTTTATCTTCACATCATCGGTTTCTTTATTGCTTTAGCGCATCATACACCAACTTCTCCTGCTTGTCAAGGGGATTTTTTGTTTCTTGCCGCTGGTTCGATAGATGTTCTTGAGCCAAAATATCCCGATGAAAAGCGGCTGCGGGAAGCGTTAGAAGCTGCGCCGCTGGTAAGGGATAATTGGCACATGTGCGTTAACTCGAATCATATAAACAGGTCAAAGTCATCCTTAGTTAGAAGAAGACTATCATCAACATTAAAATAATTCTCGTGACCTTCAATTACCAGTCTTCGCAAATATTTGAGTTGCTTATTTATCTCAGAAGGAAGTTCTGAACCAGTTCCATAAACAAGAAGAGAAGTTAATTTAGAAAAAATCCCTGGTGCGTATTTCTTTATGTCCGCTCCATTTTTTATAAGGAAGCGGGAAAGCCGATGGTTGCTGTTGAGCATAGAGATGTCTTGAATCGTTTGGAACTGGTATCTACCACTCGCTTGAAACTGGCACCTAATACAATTGAATTGATTATCATAAGGTTGAATAAAAAAACACGGTGGAAAAACCGAATATCCCTTTTCATTTTGAACATTAGGAGAATCAATTATACATATTTCATAGTTGAACAACGATGACTTCCGTGCTTCTACCAAATATTTTTCCTGTATATAATAACGAACCATTAATTGATACATGTCCTCTGGATCTACGTGATTGATATTATTTCCCGCAACGAGACCAATTTTCAGAATATATGGTTCGTCCGTTTCATGCAGCTTTTTGGAAAGTTCACAAATTTTAAAGTTTCCCTTGTTTGTTTTAAGGATAATCTTTTCTTCGATATCTCTCCTTTTCTCAAGCACAGTTTTCATGCATTCAAACGTCAGTTCAGATGGCTTTGCTACTCTTATTCTACTGGAATTGGTATTCATATAGTTTTGCGCATGTGCAATATTCCATATTGTAGTCATATCACACAGTGCTTCAAGTGGCATTTCGCGCACTTCATTTCGAGACATCCCCAAAACTGGACGATATTTATCTTTCAAAAGAATGATACCAGGTGTAGACGAAATAGAGTCTACTAAAAAAACGCCTTTACCGCAAAACACTCCATTGTGTACAATACAATTGTTGTTATTATAAGAGTTGTTAATTTTAAAAAATTTTTTGTACCTTTGATTTAAATCACAATTACCGCAAAAAGGAG
>CAMWQV010000029.1 GCA_947176425.1 uncultured Clostridia bacterium | reverse complement strand
CCTGCGGCTACAGCGAGATTATCACATATTCCTTTATCTCCCCCGCCTGTTACGACAAAATCGGCTGGCCCGCTGACGAACCTCTCCGCAAGAGTTTTCGGATTTTGAACCCGCTGGGAGAAGATACGTCCATTATGCGCACCACGCCGCTGCCCTCCATGCTGGAGACATTGCAGCGCAACTGCAACTACCGCAATAAGAGCGCACGTCTCTATGAGATTGGAAAGATTTATCTGCCCGGCGGCCCGGACGGTCTTGCCAACGAGCCGAAAATGCTCACCTTAGGGGCATACGGCGAAGATATGGACTTTTTCACGATGAAGGGCGCGATAGAGGCGATTTTGAAGGAAATTCGTGCAGAAGATGTCACCTTTACCCCCTATACCACGGACCCGTCCTATCATCCGGGCCGCTGCGCCTCAATTCATGCCGGGAAAACGTGCATCGGCGTAGCCGGACAGATTCACCCTCTTGTGGCCCGCAATTACGGCGCAGATGTGGACCTTTACTGTGCCGAACTCAGCTTTGACGCGCTTCTGGAAGCCGAAGGCCCCGGCGCGGAATATACGCCTCTGCCCCGTTATCCGGCAGTGACCCGTGATATCGCCCTTGTCTGCAAAGAAGAAGTGACCGTGGGCGCACTGGAAGCCTGTATCCGCAAAGCAGGCGGCAAACTGCTCCGCGATGTGGTTCTGTTTGACATCTACCGCGGAACCGGCATTGCCGCTGACAGCAAGAGCATTGCGTTCAGCCTCACGCTCCGCGCCGATGACCGCAGTATTGTGGCGGCGGAAGCGGATGAGGAGATTCGTTTGATTTTGGAGGCCCTTTCTGGTGAATTAGGAGCTGTTTTGCGTTAATTTCAGGACAAATAAAGAAAAATCTTCCGGTCCCGCAAAGGCCGGAAGATTTTCATATAATCCTATAATCAGGTCAAGAGGGGAAATTTTCTGCTTTCGGAAGCCCGCACAGGTTCAGAAGGAACTCACCGCCAGCGGTACGGGTACGGGTTTCGCCGCCGGTGATATCATAGCTGAGACGGTAACCTCCTGGGGCCAGATCGCCCCACAGCGTTTGGATCGGTTCGGACCAGTCTTTGCCTCCGGCGGGTAAGGGGTCACTCATTCCGCAGAAACCAATTTGACCGTTATAAGGAACTTCCTCCCACTGCCCGTCGGCGGTCTGGCGATCCAAATGGGGAATCAGCAGGATGGAACTGTCTTTGCCGGTGGTATTGATAATATGGACCGGAATCGTTTCCGCCATCTGCAAAGGGACGCTGGAGACATAGACCGAAAAATCCGGTTCAGGCTGTGCGCTGTCGGAGATACGGAATTCCAGCTGCCATGCGGGATACGTGGCGCGTTGGTTTTCAGTCTCGCCGGTCCAGACCTCGCTGCCGGTCACACGGTACAGCCCGGCGTCCAGCGGTTTTTCCACAAACCATGCGTCGATTGTGAACGTGCGGACAGAATGCGGCTGGAGTAAATAAGCGACAGAATTAAAACCATAGTTATCAATCGTTTTGACCGGTTTCCACTGTCCGCCGGTATATTTTTCAAAAGAGATTGCTTCTCCATATGTCAGCACAGAATCCCCGCGGTTTTCCAAGACCATCGTAAATTTTTGGGTGCCAACAGGATATGTATTTTGCAGCAGTGAAAAGGTAATGCTGTTATTAACAGACCAGGATGACGCCGTTTCATCGGGGATGGTTTCCTCAATAGACACAATCGGCGCGGTATAGCTGATCTCCGCAGAATCAGCGGTATTGACACTCTCTGTTGTGCCGCAGGCAATCAGGCTCAGGCAGAGCAGAGCGGCAAGCAGCGCTGTGACCAGATTTTTCATAGGACAGACCTCCTTGTATTCGTATTGCTGTCTATATAGACGGCGGCGAATCACCGAAAGTTCCCGTGAACGCAAAAAATTTATGTGAAGCTGGGAGGTATTTGAAGAATTACTTTTTTCTGGCATCTTGCATATTGCAAAGTTTTTGCCGCACCACCCTCTTTCTGCTGAACGCCGGAAATGACGATATTGCTTTCGGCAACCATCCATTCATTGCGGCAAGTGATCGCGAACCGCTGCGGAACGTTTTCTAAAGGCGGGTATATTGTGCTGTCGTAAAGCGATGTGTCATAGTTCCGGTTTCGGTATGGCACAACAAGGATCGATTCGATATGAGAATAAACGGTCTTTTGCCATTTGACAGCTGCCGCAGCTAATAGGTCAAAAGCTCCGTAACCGCCGAGATAGAAAGTGCTGGCACCGCCTTCAATCAGTGAAGGCAGGATGAGATCAAACCATTTGGATATCTTCTCCGGATTTTTGATGTATCTGTGTCCGCAAAATGTGACTGTCATTGGAAGGCCCCCTTACATGATGTATCTCTTATAATATAAAGTGATATCACCTAACTGTCAAGAGACAGTATAAAATAGGAGCAGAAAAGATTATTATAAACCTATCAAGACAGTAAGGCGGGGAAAATGATATGGCTACCAATAAACGAGTTTTTACATTGCGTTTGTCGGATGAAGTCTTTGATAAAATAGGTATTCTTGCCACAGAAGATCACCGTTCTATGACGAACTATATTGAGTATGTTTTGATGAAGCACTTAGAAGAGATTGAACGTGATAATGGGGAAATTAGGGAAAAGTCAGATAAACAGTAGATATTGAAATTCAGCTACACCATAAGGCGGTGGAGATGTGAAATTAAATCAGGCGGTCAGTAGACGGTTGACACAGCTGCTCACTGAAAAGAATATGACGCAATATCAGCTCTTTATACAAAGCGGGGTTCCAAAATCAACCATAGGAAATGTTATAAATTGTTCTTATGAGTCTGTAAAACTGCGTGTTATTCATGAAATGTGTCAGGGATTGGAAATTGGTCTGGACTGCTTCTTTGCTTCTCCCCTTTTTGATGAAACTAACTTAGAGCCATAAACATTCAAGAGAAATGTCTTGGAAGTTTATGGCTCTATTACATCGTGTTTATAACGCTCTTTATCATTTTTGCCCCAGAAACGTGTTAACCGCCCGACAGCAGCCAAGCGGTTAACGATACCCTAATAATTTAACCGTGACAGGAGCTGACTGTCAGTTTCAAGCCAGCACCCTGAATTACCCATAGTATACTCTGGCGGCTTCAATTTGTCAAGCTGCCGGGGTATACTTTTTTAAAGAACGAAAAAATCTTCCCATCCTCTTTTCCGCGGCAAAAATCTGTGTTATACTAATAGTCCAAAAAAACGGGCAGAGCCGGAAAAGAGGAACAGATATGGAATATCTCACCCGCAGCACAGAGGAAACAGAAGCTTTAGGCCAAAGACTAGCCGCTTTACTGCGTCCTGGTGACGTAGTAGCGTATTATGGCGGTCTTGGCATGGGCAAAACAGCTTTTACCCGCGGGTTAGCGCGTGGGTTAGGCAGTACAAGCCGGGTCACAAGTCCGACATTTACGATCGTAAATGAATATGAGGGGCCGATTCCGCTGTTCCACTTTGACCTGTACCGGCTGGGCAGTGCGGAAGAACTCTTTGAGATTGGCTGGGAGGACTATCTGGACCGTTCCGGCATATGCGCGGTGGAGTGGAGCGAGCAGGCGGAGGGCGCGCTGCCGGAGGACAGGATACAGGTCACGTTCCGGCGCAGTGAGGAAAATGAGGATTGGCGGCGGATTGTCGTAGAAGGAGTGAAAGAGAGATGAAAATATTAGCGTTGGAAACATCGGCAAAGGCGGCGTCCTGTGCGGTGGTGGAGGACGGCGTGCCGCTGGCGGCGGCGTGGCAGTGTACGGGCCTGACCCACAGCCGGACATTGCTGCCGATGGTGGAAGACATGCTGAAAAACAGCGAAATGCAGTTAGCGGAGATAGACGCGCTGGCGGCGGCGGTAGGGCCGGGGTCTTTTACCGGACTGCGGATCGGCGCGGCGGCAGTGAAGGGACTGGCCTGGGCGTCGGAAAAACCGTGCATCCCGGTGTCAACGCTGGAGGGAATGGCTTGGCCTCTGGCGCATTTGCAGGGGATAATCGTCTGTGCAATGGACGCACGGCGGAAACAGATCTATAATGCCGTTTTCCGTGCGGAGGGCGGAACGCTGACCCGTCTGCGTCCGGACCGCGCAATCTCTTTGGAGGAAGCCGCGGACGATATCAGGAGCTTAGACGGACCGCTGACAATCGTTGGAGACGGGGCGGCGCTGTGCTGCGGTTTTCTGACAGAACAGGGAATTTCCTGCCAGATGGCCCCGGTACATCTGCGGATGCAGAGCGCGGTGGGCGTAGGGATGGCGGCGGCGCGGCTGTGGCCTCAAAACGCGGTTTCGGCACAGGAACTGACGCCGGTATATCTGCGGCTGAGTCAGGCCGAACGGGAACGGCTGGCACGGATTCAAGAACAGAAGAAATAGAGTTTTTGGTTAAACTGCACAAAAACAGCCTGGAAATTTTGCGGATATCTCTATTGCATTTTTGAAACAGATACTATATAATTAATCTATAAGTTCATACAGTGGTAGCTGTAACGAAGTGCTGGGCGCACGGGCTGCAACTATCACTCAACATTTGCTTGAGTGTTTCAAACAGGGAGGTTTGAGGCACTTTTTCTTTTAAAAGTCCGAAATTCAGAAACAAGGAGGCAGAATCAGTATGTACATTCTTGCAAACGGCAGACTCATCACCCGCGACAAAGCCCTTCCCTACCTGGCGGACGGCGGCGTGGTCATTGACGGCACAAAAATTGCCGCAGTTGGTCCCACAGCCGAACTGAAAGCAAATTATCCGGACGCGGAATTTATTGACGCAAAAGGCGGCGTGATTATGCCGGGCCTTGTCAATGCGCACACACATATTTATTCCGCATTGGCCCGCGGCCTGAGCATCAGCGGCTATAACGCAACAAACTTTTTGGAAGTCCTTGAGGGGCAGTGGTGGTATATCGACCGCCATTTAACGCTGAAAGGCACCCGCGCCAGCGCCGACGCTCTGTATCTGGACTGCATCAAGCAGGGCGTGACGACAATTTTCGATCATCATGCCTCTTTTGCGGAGATACCCGGTTCTCTCAATGAGATCGCCGCTTCCGCCAAACAGTTCGGCATCCGTTCCTGTCTCTGCTACGAGGTCAGCGACCGCGACGGTGAGGAAAAATGTGACCAGGCGATTCAGGAAAACGCGGATTTTATTACATACTGCGAAAAAAATCCCAGCGATATGCTGGCGGCAATGTTCGGCGGTCACGCGCTGTTTACCATCAGTGACAAGACGTTTGAAAAGATGGTCTCTGCCAATAATGGCCGTACCGGATTCCATATCCATGTTTCCGAGGGCATGAACGATGTCTATGACAGCCTGCAAAATTATGGACGCCGTCCGGTACAGCGTTTGCAGGACCACGGCATTTTAGGACCCAAGACGATTCTGGGACACTGTATCCATGTTAATACTGCCGAAATGGAGATCATTAAGGAAACCGGTACCATGTGCGTGAACAATCCGGAGAGCAACATGGGCAATGCTGTTGGCTGTTCCCCGGTCTTGCAGCTGATGAAGCGCGGGATTACGGTTGGTTTAGGTACGGACGCCTATACGAACGATATGCTGGAGAGCCTGAAAGTTGCCCTGACGATCCAGCGGCATAATGCCTGCCTGCCGAATGTGGGCTGGTGCGAGGTCACGGATATGCTCTTTAAGAACAACCCCGCTATCGGTGAAAAATATTTCGGCGTGCCTCTGGGACGTCTGGCGCCCGGCGCGGCGGCGGATGTGATCGTAATGGATTACAAGCCCTTCACGCCCTTCTCCGATGCCAATATCGACGGCCATATGCTTTTCGGCATGACCGGGCGGCAGTGTCAGACTACCATCTGCAACGGCAAATTGCTGATGAAAGACCGTGAACTGGTCGGCGTGGATGAGGAAGCGGTCAACGCCCATATTTTGGAAGAAAGCAAGAAATTGTGGGGCACGCTGAACCACTGCGAGTATTAAAATCAAAAAATATTGTAAATCAAAGTATTTATTTGTCGAAAAAATACGAGGAGGAATATTATGTCTGAGCTGATGATCCCTATCCCGTTCAAACAACTGATGACTTGGATCAGTGCGGAATATGAGCGTGAAGGCTCTGTCTTCGGCGTCCGCCATTCCTACACAGCGGGAGAAAAATCCCTGCCCATTTTTGACGGTGAAAAGATTGAGACGCCCTTTGGTCCGGCTGCCGGTCCGAACACCCAGCTTGCACAGAATATCATTGCCAGTTATTTTGCCGGGGCCAGATTCTTTGAGCTGAAAACGGTCCAGAAGATGGACGGCGCGGAGCTGGCGGCCTGTGTAAACCGCCCCTGCATCTTAGCGGAAGATGAGTGCTATAACTGCGAGTGGTCAACAGAACTGTATGTACAGCAGGCATATGAAGAATATGTGAAGGCTTGGTGCGCCTGCAAGGTCCTGTCGAAAGTATACGGCCTGGGCGGCCCCAACGGATTCATATTTAATATGTCGGTTGGCTATGATCTGGAGGGCGTGAAAGGTCCTAAGGTTGACAAATACCTGCGTGAAATGAAGGACGCGTCTGAAACGCCCATTTTCCAGGAGTGCATCCGGGTATTGAAAGAGATGTTCCCCAACGAAAGCGCGTTTATTGATACCATCCCCGCCCAAATTTCCGACAGCGTTACTCTTTCCACTCTCCACGGCTGTCCCCCGGACGAGATTGAGCGGATTGCGTCCTATCTGATCTCAGAAAAGCATTTCCATACATTTATTAAATGTAATCCCACCATTTTGGGCTATGAATCTGCCCGTTCGATTTTGGACGGCATGGGCTACGACTATATCGCTTTTGACGAACACCACTTCCAGGAAGATTTGCAGTACAGCGACGCGGTTCCTATGTTCCGGCGTTTGCAGGCGCTGGCGAATGAAAACGGCGTGGAGTTCGGCCTGAAACTGAGCAATACGTTCCCGGTGGATGTGACGCGGAACGAGCTGCCCAGTGAGGAAATGTACATGGCCGGCAAGAGCATCTTCCCCCTGACCATCGAAATGGCCCGGAGAATCAGTCACGAGTTTGACGGCAAACTCCGCATCAGCTATTCCGGCGGCGCGGATTATTTCAATATTGACAAGCTCTTTGCGTGCCATATCTGGCCGATTACCATGGCGACGACAGAACTTAAGCCCGGCGGCTATCAGCGGTTCAAGCAGATTGCGGAGAAACTGGAAAAAATGCGTTTTGAGCCGTTTACCGGTGTGGACGTGGCGAAAGTGGACGCGCTGGCGGAAGCGGTGCGGACCGACCCCCACCACGTCAAAGCGATCAAACCGCTGCCCCGCAGAAAATTAAACAAGAAAGTTCCCCTGACGGACTGCTTTACCGCACCCTGCAAAGGCGGCTGTCCTATTGAACAGGATATCCCGGAATATATCGAGCTTTGCCGGAAAGGACTGTACGCAAAGGCGCTGGAGGTAATTCTGCAAAAGAACCCCTTACCCTTCATCACCGGTACGATCTGCGCCCATCACTGTATGGATAAATGCACCCGGAATTTCTATGACCGCTCTGTCCAAATTCGCGCCACAAAGCTGGTGGCGGCTGAGAGAGGCTATCAGCAGGTTATGGCGTCCCTGAAAACGCCGGTTCCCGACGGCAACGGAAAGAAAGCGGCAATTATCGGCGGCGGTCCCACCGGTATGGCGGCAGCGTATTTCTGCGCCCGCGCCGGAGTTCCGACAACCCTGTTTGAACGTGAGGGAACATTAGGCGGCATCGTCCGGCACGTAATCCCCAGCTTCCGGATCAGTGATGAAGCGATTGAGAAGGACGCGGAGATTATGCGCCGTATGGGAGCTGAGGTCCGGCTGAATACGCCCGCCCCCAGTGTGGAGGAACTGAAGAAACAGGGCTATACCCATATTCTGTTTGCAATCGGCGCGTGGAAAGCGGGACGCCTGAATATTCCCGGAAACGTCCTGCCGGTCATCGCTTGGATGCGCGGCGTAAAAGAGGGCAAAGCAGAAAAACTTGGACATGTGGCAGTAATCGGCGGCGGCAATACCGCGATGGACGCCGCACGTCTGGCCCTTCGTTCCGGAGCGGAAAGCAGCACGCTGGTCTACCGCCGGACCAAGAAATATATGCCTGCCGACGCGGAAGAATTAGAGCTTGCGATTGCGGACGGCGTAAAATTCCTGGAACTGGTGTCGCCGGTGGAGCAGAAGGACGGGAAACTGATCTGTAAAAAGATGATTCTGGGCGAACCGGACGCCAGCGGACGGCGTGCGCCGGTGGAAACAGACGAGCTGGTGGAAATTCCCTGTGACACGGTGATCTCGGCAGTCGGCGAGAAAGTGGACAGTGAGCTGCTTGCTTCCTACGGGGTCGAGACGGGCGAGAAGGGAAGACCGGCCTTCCGGACCAACCTTGACGGAGTCTATGCCGCCGGTGACGCTCTGCGCGGTCCCGCTACGGTGGTGGAAGGAATCGCCGATGCCGCCGCGTTTGCAGAAGAAGTAATCGGAAATGCGCATACCGTCAAGATTCCCGGACATGCGTATGCCAGCCGCGAGGACGCGATTGCACGGAAAGGCATTCTGTGCGAGTCCGCCAAGAGAGAGGGCGACAGATGCCTGAGCTGCAACGTCGTCTGCCAAACCTGCGCGGATGTCTGCCCGAACCGTGCCAACGTGGTCATCATGCTGCCGGACGGAAGGCCGCAGATTCTCCATGTAGACCGGATGTGCAACGAGTGCGGAAACTGTCTGGTATTCTGCCCCTACGACAGCGCGCCGTATAAAGACAAGTTCACGCTGTTCCATGACCGCGCCGGGTTCGACGAGAGTACCGAAAACAGCGGCTTCTTACCGCTGGACGGCAATAAAGTACTTGTGCGGCTGGACGGGAAGGTTGAAGAAGTCGATATGAGCGGGGACAATACGCTGCCTGCCGGTATTGACGTGCTGATTAGTACCGTGCTGAACAATTACCGTTATTTGATCGGATAAATCCATAAAAACAGACCGCCCTCTGCTGTTTTGAGGGCGGTCTGTCCGGTTTCTTTATGCGGTTATACGAATCAGCCATAAAACAAAAAGATGGGCGGGGTAATAGATATAAAAGAACCATTTGTTGAAAATTCTATACTTTTCGGATTTTTTGCCGTTATAAAGCCTTAGTGTTATAACACCCGAAGCAATGATTCCCAGTACAGCGTAAAAACTGTGTACAGCCGCATATCCTGAGAGAAAAGGGTAAGGCGCGTGGATTTGGGCAGCGTATCCGGGAACGTTCAGAACCCAGAACAGGGCGGCTATGATGCCGTAAGCTGCCGCTTGTTTACGGGGCTGGCTTTCGCTTTTCTTGAAAAGGATTGCCGCGATTGCCAATATAAGCGCCCAGTCACAGATGACCGTAAATAAAGTCAGGCCCGTAATCAGCAGGTTCTTTTTCCAGGTTTCCAGTCCGCTGTCCATAATGCAGAGAATCAGAAAACAGATAAAAAGCGTAAATATCACGTCAAGCTGAAAAAAGCCCAGAGCTAAAACATAAGGGATCTCAGATATCAGCGCGAAAATGAACAATCTTTTCGCGTATTCTTTTTTTGAGCGGGTATACTGATAGCCTTCCACAAGGAAAAAGCACATCGTTACAGCCGTAAAATATCCGATATCCTCAAAGACTTCATATATCACGCTTCCATGGACAAGAAGGACATGGGCAATATGATTGAAAGTCATCGCGATTATTGCCAGCAGTTTGATCTGATCTCTGTTAAGTATCCGCAAGTTTCCGGGCCTCCTTATCTTTTTATTTTACTTTGATTTTGCGTTCTTTCAGGCGATGATACACAAATTCCCGGAAGAGCGTATACAGCACGCTCGTCAGCGGGATAAACAGCAGCATTCCCGCCACACCCAGCAGGCTGCCGCCGGTCGAAACCGCCGCTAATACCCAGATTGAAGGCAGTCCGACTGAGCTGCCGACCACATGGGGATAGATCAAATTTCCTTCCAGCTGCTGCAAGACCAGGAACAATATCACGAACTCCAGTGCCTGTACCGGTGAGTCCATCAGCAGCAGGAACGTGCCGACTGCACAGCCAATAAACGCGCCGACAATAGGAATCAAAGCCGTTACCGCGATGAGACAGCCGGCCAGCAGGGCATAAGGCATCCGCAGGAGCGTCATGGAGACGAAAAACATCGCGCCGAGAATCACCGCTTCCAGGCATTGGCTGGTTGTAAAACTGGAAAAAACCTTGTGGCTTAATTGGCAGACGCGGACAATCTGACCGGCTACTGTTTTGGGAAGCAGGGCATAAAGCGTTTTGCGGCACTGCAACCCAAGTTTTTCTTTCTGCAAGAGAACATAGATTGCAAAGACGACCGCGACAAATCCCGTGCTGACTGCGCTGACAAGGCTTTTCGTGGCAGAGATGGTGGAACTGATGACATTGCCGAAGCCGTGCCGGAGAAAATCAGCTGTGCTTGCCAGCAGGGACCTCCAGTCAACACTCAGTTCCTCCAGCCAGCCGGTAATCTCAGGATATGCGGAAAACTGTTCCTCCGCCCAGCCGATCAAACGTGCAA